>DATDON010000416.1:0-6228 GCA_035293225.1 Candidatus Manganitrophaceae bacterium | reverse complement strand
GCAATTCCGGGGACACCTTACTTAATTCGGAAAACGCCATACTTAATTCTTCCAGTAGATTTGTGTCCTGGGAGCCTTGCAAACGCAAAGAGCAGAACACCGGCGCCAGGTCTAGAAGCCTGACTTTAAAAGAGTATCCGTCAGGGACAGACACTCTTTATTGAGATCGTTCCTATATTTTGTTTTCTATTTTTTCCGAATAGCCATGAAAGGTTTTGAGAAAAATTTTCGTCGCGTGGTCTGGGCCGGCGCGTTGTATGACTTGATCGTGGTGGCTCCCTACGCGTTTCCAGTTTTGGTGGATTGGCAAATTGAGTTCTTAACCGGTCTGCACAAAAAGCTGGGTTTGGCGGGGAGTATCCCTCCATTTGAGCCGACCCATCTCTTTTTCTTAAATCTCTTCGGGAGCGTTGTCGTGGTTTGGGCCGCGCTCCGACTTGTTCGTCCGGAACCCCTTTTCGGATTATTTGACGGGTTTGGAAGGGCCCTCTTTTCGGCATGGATGCTCTACTACTTGATTGTCTGGCAAATTACATATCTTGTCGTGGTATTTCTTATTCCGGAGATGATTTGGGGAATCGTTCAGCTTGGCGGTTACTGGATTTATAAAAAGCAATCGGCGGTATGATCTTTCGGCGGCCGGGAAAGGGAAGGCTTCTCTTTTGCTGAGCGAAGATTTTCAGGATGGCCGAAAGTTCGAGAGGATGACGATCCAAAACCCCTTTCTTTCAAATCGGTGTTCCGTCTCTATTTCTTCCGGGCGGTGACGACGAAGTTGAAGCCGAACCGGCGGAAGAGGGGGAGGCCGGAGAGGGCGAGATCGACCTTGCCGAGCCGGAGCGCCAGACGTCCGACCGGCGTCCGTTTTCCTTTTTCGAGGAGATAGGGGTCCGGGATCAGGGAGGCGAGGATGTTGTGCCCCCGGACGGAGAGGACCTCGAATCCGTTTTTTTCAAGGAGCGATTTCAACTCCCGGTAGGTGAACGTTTTAAACCGCATCCCTTCCCAGATGCGCGTCGCGTGCCCTTTGCCCCTCACGCGGAGGGCGTCGATTATCTCAAAAGGGTGATAAAAGACGCCGAAGTTCCATTTGGTGTCGGTCTCCAGCGTCAGCGTCGCCCCCGGCTTCGCCACCCGTCCCATCTCGGAGACCGCCTCCTCGTACCGGTCCACGATGTGGCTGAGGACGTCGCCGTAGGAAATGATGAAGTCGAAGCTCCGGTCGGGGAAGGGGAGCCGGCAGGCGTTCGCCACCTCGAAGCGGACGTTTTTGTGATCTTTGCATCGCTCTTTCGCCACCTCGATCAACTCCTGCGAGAGGTCGATTCCGATCACCTCGTCGGCGAAGGGGGCGAGGGCGACCGATTGGAGGCCGCTTCCGCACCCGACGTCGAGGACCCGCGAAAATCGCTTTCCGCGCGTGAGCTCTCCGAGAAGACGGTCGTAGAGAAGATAGCTGTTCATCAAGAAAGGGGTCTCGCTGACGAGATGATCAAACCCCTTTCCCCACTCGTTGTAGACTTTGGCGACGGACTGGCTCGACGGCTCGGACATGGCGAGTCTTATAACATGATTCGAGCGACCGACACAAGAAGTTTTTATGGTCGATTAAGAAGGGGAGGAGGCCCCGGCGCCGGCCTTTTGAATCGCGTCGCGCAGCCCCTCGCGGAAGGTCGGGAACCGGAGGGCGCCGAACGCTTCGAGGAGTTTTTTATTTTGAAATCGGACGCGGCCGGCGGAATCGGACTGAGAGGCGGCGCCCGGCGGAGGGGGAGCGCCCCACGTCGCCGCCATGAAGGCGAAGTAGTCCGCGGAAGGGTGCGGCTCCTGGTCGACGAGATTATAAATTCGGCCGGGCTCTCCCTTCTCCATCGCCGCGACGAGAATGTCGAGATAATCTTCGATGTAAATCCGGTGAAGGAGCGGGGGGAGATCGGGAGGGAGGGTATAGGCCCCTTTCCGGACCTGCTCGTAAATCCCCGGCGTCGGTTGGTAGAGGGCGCCCGATCTGAAAACAATCACCGGGAGCCGCTCTTCCGAAAACCGGGCGAGGAGTTCCCGCTCCCCTTCGAGACAGATTCGCCCGACGGCGCTCTTCGGCTTACAGCGCGCCGTTTCGTCGATCCCTTCGCCCGCCAGGCCGTCGTAAACGGCGAGGGCGCTTTCATAGATGTAGCGCCGAACGGACTTGGGGGGGAGGAGGGATAAAATCGTCTGCAGCCCTTTTAAATCGCCCGGCTCCGGCGACGGCGCGCCGTGGCTCCGGCGCGCCGCCAGGTGATAAATGACATCGACGTTTGCGACCGCGATTTGGGTCTGGTCGGGATCGGTCGGGTCGGCGACGACCGGGTTGAGGCCGAGCTTCGACATCCCCGGCGCCAGCGTCTCGGAGGAGACGAGCGCCCAGACGCTGTTTTCTTTACGGAGGAGACGGCGTCCCAATTGTTTGACGAGGAATCCTTCTCCGATCAGCAGAATTGTTGTGAAGGGTTGGTTCAAGATGGACCTCATCTGAATCGGCATGGCGGCGTCCCTACGATCAATCGGACGCGCTCTTTTCGGAAAGGGCCTCCAGTTCCAGAGAGAGCTTCTCCCACTGCTCGGTATCCCGGTCGATTTCGTTTTTGAGTCGATTGTGCCGCTCCATCAGCTCATAGAAGCGTTCTTTCTCCTGGTAGAGCGCCGGATCGGATAAGAGCGTGACGCATTCTTGATAGGCCTTGTTTTTTTCGTCGAGCGACCTTTCCAGCGCCTCGATCTTTTTCTTAATCGGCTGGATCTCCCGGTAGAGCTGGTTCCGGGACTCGGCCTCCTGCCGGCGGCGCTCTTTGGCCTCTTTCCGGCCGGGAAGAGGGGAGCTCTCCACGGAGAGAGAGGGGGCCGCGTCGGCGGCGATCTTTTCCCTTTTGTAAAGATAATAGTCGTAGTCGCCGGGGTAGACGGCGACCTTTCCGTCCTGAACCTCGATGATGTGATTGGCGATCGCCCGGATCAGATGCCGGTCGTGCGTGATGAAGACCAGGGTCCCGCCGTATTCCCTCAGCGCCTCCTCCAAGACATCCCGTGAAGAGATATCGAGATGGTTGGTCGGTTCGTCCAGGAGGATGAAATTCGCCGGCTTGATCAGCATCTTGGCGAGGGCGAGCCGGCTCTTCTCGCCGCCGCTGAGGACCGAGACCGGCTTCAAGACGTCGTCGCCGGAGAAGAGAAAGGCGCCCAATATCCCCCGCAAAAAAGAGGGGGCGCCTTCCGGCGCGGCCGATTCAATCTCCTGAAGAACGGTATGGTTCGGATGGAGCGACTCCAATTGGTGCTGGCTGTAATAAGAAAGGGTGATCCTCTGGCCCAAGGTCCGCTTCCCCCGATCGATCGGGAGGCCCCCCGCCAGTATTTTGATTAAAGTCGATTTCCCGGCGCCGTTCGGCCCCACCAGCGCCACCTTTTGACCCCGCAAAAGGGTCAGATTGAGCCCCTCGTAGACTTTGCGCGTTCCGTACGATTTGTGCGCATCCTCCAGGGTGATGACCTCTTGGCCCCCCCGTTCGGGCTGCGGAAAAGAGAACCGGACCTTTTTTCGCTCCGGCGTGATCTCCACCCGCTCCACCTTTTCAAGCTGTTTGATCCGGCTCTGAACCTGCCTGGCCTTGGTCGCCTGGTACCGGAAGCGGTCGATGAACCGTTGTGTCTGTTCGAGCTTTTTCTGTTGGTTTTCGTATGTGGCCAGTCGGATCTCCGCCGCCTCCTCTTTGGCGGCGACGTAACGGTCGTAATTCCCGGTATAGCTGACGAGGCGCCCCTGGTCGATTTCGACGATCCGGTCGGCGATGCCGTTGATGAAGGGCCGGTCGTGGGAGATGAAGAGGATCGCGCCGGAATATTGTTTCAGGAAGGTTTCGAGCCAGATGACCGACTCCAGGTCAAGATGGTTCGTCGGCTCGTCCAACAAAAGGATTTCCGGCTCGGAGAGGAGGAGCTTGGCCAGGGCGACCCGCATCAGCCACCCTCCGCTCAACGTCTCGGTCTTTTTTCCGTAACTCTCTTCTTTAAAACTGAGTCCGGCGAGGATCTGTTTCGCGCGGGTCTCCAGCGTATAGCCCCCTCTCGCCTCGAACTGCGATTGCAGCTCGGCGTAGCGAAGGCCGAAACGCCCCTTCTCCTCCGGGTCGGCCGTTTCGCGCATCTCGGCCTCGATGTTTTTCATCGCCGTTTCGATCTGATTCAAAGAGGGGCAACTGGAAAGGACCTCCTCCAAGACCGTCTTCCCCCTGAGTTGGAGGATCTCCTGGGGGAGGTAGCCGACGACCATGTTTTTGGAAATGACGATCTCCCCCCGGTCCGGCGAGATGTGGCCGGCGATCATTTCCAATAAGGTGGTTTTGCCCGTTCCGTTGGCGCCGATGAGGGCGATCCGGTCCCCGAAGGAGACCTGCAGGGTCGCGTCCAACAGGAGGGTCCGCGCGCCGAAGCGCTTGGTGAGGTTTAAAAGGGAAATCATTCAGAGTCCTTCGCGCGATGAAAGTGGGGCCGCTCCAGATCGATCTGAATTTCATTTTCATGCATCAGGCTGTTTTTCGGAGCGGACCGGATAAAAGAAAACCGGCGGGCCTGTTGGTGGATTTTCTGAAGCTGCGCGGGGGTCAGCCACTTCGAAAGTTTTTGGTTTTCGCGGTTTTGATCGGTGTGGGAGACGGTGGTGTTGTCGGTGCAGACGGCGACCGGAACGCCGTACTCCAAAAAGGTCAAAATCGGATGGGGCGCGCCCGGTCCGACGGCCCCGGTTTGGTAGTTGGAGGTGTAACAGCACTCCATTAGAATGTTGTCTTTCGCCAGCCGCCGGAGAAGCGTCTTGTCTTTGACGGCGGAGCAGCCGTGGCCGATCCGGCTCGCCCCCAGGACATCGATCGACTCCCAGATCGCCTCCGGCCCCTCGTCTTCCCCCGCGTGGATGGTGAGGCCCAGGCCGCCCGACCGGGCGATTTGAAATGCCTCTTTGAACAGGCGCGCCGGATTTCCCCGCTCCGCGCCGGCCACGTCGAAGCCGATGACGCCGCACCGCTCGTGAAATTGCTGCGCTTCGGCGATCGCCTGACGGGCGAGGATCTTGGCGATATGAGGGCCCTGCTGTCTCATGGCGATGACGATCAGGCCGGTCTCGATCGGATATTTTTTCCCGGCGCGATTCAATCCCGTCAGGACGGAGCTGATCGTTTGACGCAGGGTGAGTCCGGCGTAGGTATGAATGATCGGCGCATAGCGAAGCTCCAAAAGGCGGACCTGATTCTCATAGGCCTTTTTGACGATCGCTTCGATGACGTGCGAAATATTCCCGTAGAATTGCGTGATCCATTGGGGATAATGGAATTTGTCGAGATAGCGGAGGAGCGCCCCTTCCTCCCCCTCCTGGAGGACCAGAAGGCGCTCCATCTCCCGTTTGGTGGCGACCGGGTTGAGATGATGCTCTTTCATCAGCTTCCAGGTCACTTCGATCGGAATCGATCCGTCGACATGTTGGTGAAGTTCGACCTTTTGAATCCGCGCTATTTTGGGGCCCGGCGCCCCATCCTTTGAGTTCTTCATCGCGACGACCGCGCTCCTTCCGATTCTTCCTTCCAATAGTTGTAGGCGAGGAAGGGATCCCACATCGCTCCGGTGGCCGACATCACGGCGTCCACCCCCAATTTAAAATATTCCCGGATATGCCCCGTGGTCATCACCCCTCCCACGCCGATCACGGCGAAATCGTATTTTTCCTTTTCCTTGAGCGCGACGATCCGCGCCGCCTGCGACATCGCGCGCTCCCGGATCGCCGCTCCGCAGACCCCGGACCGCAACCGATCCTTCCCCGGCAGCGCCGGCTTGCCCGCGTCGTTGACGACCTCGAAAGAGAGGGTGTTGATTCCGGAGATCGCCTGGACATGCGGCGCGTTGGACGCCGCCACCTTCGCCAGGCGGGCCGGATCGGCGATATACCCGATTTTGATAATGAGCGGAACCGCGCCGATCGCCCGTTTGACCCTCTTCGAAATCTCGGCTGAAAGACGGGGATCGGTGTAAACGCTTCCCTCCCCCGTGACGACATTCGGGCAGGAGAGGTTGATCTCCACCATATGGGCGCCCGCCTCCGCGGCGAGCAGCGCGCCGTCGGCGTAATCGTCCGCGAGACTCTTGTGATCGGGGGTCCCGACCACGCTGACGATCAAGACCTGCCCTTCTCCCAAACCGGCCCTC
>DATDON010000415.1:0-12715 GCA_035293225.1 Candidatus Manganitrophaceae bacterium | reverse complement strand
ATCTGCAACGGGTAAAGTGGGTCGCCCGGGCCGGGGTTTCGGCGCAACAGGCAGGCTTTGAAATGAATTGGAATAAAAGAGATCTTCAAAAGGGTTCCTCCGGCCATGGGTTCGAGGTCGCGGACGATCGAATGCTCCAGGTCTTGCGGGCCATGACTCCGGGGAAGCGATTGGAGACGGCGCTCTACCTGGCGCGGTTGGCGCGGAAGATGATGTTGGCTCAGGCGAAGCAGGCTCATCCGGAATGGTCCAATGAACAAATAGAGCAGCATGTGGCCAAGAGAATCCTTCGTGGAACAAAATGATCTCCTTCGATATACGATCCGGTCGCTTGAAGAGCTTGAGATTGCTTATATGATTGAAGGATCACTCGCCTCATCGGCCTACGGAGAGCCCAGGTTGACCAATGATATCGACATTGTGGCGGATCTACAGCTTGAGCATATTCCCGGATTGATGACGAAGTTTCCGGCAGGACAGTTTTACCTCGATGAAGAGGCTGTGAGGCGTGAAGTGAGCCGGCGAGGACAGTTCAATATCATTCATCCGACTTCCGGTTACAAAATAGATATCTTCATCTGCGGTCAATATCCTTTTGGGCGATTGGAGCTTTCCCGTCGGCACAGATTAGAGGCCCCGGATGGAGAGCATGCGTTCTTCGTTTCTCCGGAGGACGTCATTTTGAAAAAGATGGAGTATATCCATATAGGTCAATCAGAGCGGCAACTGCGAGATATTTTAGGGATGCTCCGTGTCCAAGGGAAGCAGATCGATGAAACCTATATCGGCCTACGGGCGTCACGGATGGGACTTACGGAGATTTGGAAGTCAATTCTTCAACAGGTATGAGACGTTTTCAAACCGACCCCAACGGCCTTCCCCGGATCAATTCGTTGACCAGCGGGTTCAGGTAATATTCGGCGATCCATTCGATCACCGGGACGCAGACGGCGTCTCCGAAGCCGAAGAGGGCCTGATTCACAGGGGCCGTGATCGGGTAATCGTCCGCCCCCATGAGGCGGGCGCATTCTCGGGGGGTCAACAATCGGACAAAAAACTTCCCCTTTCCGGCCTTGACGATCATCTGTCTTGAGCTTCCGCCGCGCGACGTCCGGAGGCATCCCGCCAGGCCGTCGTCCCTCAATTCCACCATCGGTTTTCCTTGACGCGTCCGCCGGAAGGCGGCGGCGTAGCGCCATCCCTTTCCGGCGATCATTTCCTCGGCGCGGGCCCGGCGCCGGGGGCTCATCTGCCGAAGCGCCTCTTTCGCCCGGTCCGCGCTCCACCACTCCGGCGCCGACTCCGGAAGGTCTTCCAGGATCGATTCGAGTCGCCCTTCGCCCTGAGGGGGCGCCGGGAGGGGACGGATCCTCCATCTTATCTCGGAACGTGTTCGGATAAAGTCGGCCAGCCCCTTCGGCCGAAGGTCGCTCTCCTCGACTTCGATTTTTCGCGGCTCCTCTCTTTCTTCCAGAGGATATTCCAAAAGACCGATCACGAAAATCCGCCGCCGGCTTTGCGGAACGAAGCGGGCGGCGTCGAGGATGAAGGCGTCGACCCGGTAGCCGAGCCGGTTCAAGGCGAGGAGGGCTTGATGGAAATCGGCGCCCCGATGTGAGGTAAGGAAACCGGGGACGTTCTCCAATAAAACGAGGGGAGGCCGGCGCCTTTTCATCCCGTTCAGAACCCGGATGAACCCCCAGAAGGCGGACGATTGCCTCCCTTCCAGTCCTTTCCGGGGGCCGGCCAGCGAAAGGTCGTTGCAGGGAAAAGAGGCGGTCGCCAGCGTCGCGCTCGGAATAATCCGAATCGGAATTTTATGGACGTCTCCTAAAAGAAAACGGCGGTCGGCGTCCGGAAACCGGGCCCGGTACATCGTCTGTTTCCGGGAATCGATGTCGTTCGCGAACGAGGCGGCCCATCCCCGCCGTTCCAGGCCGATCCGCATCAGGCCGATCCCGGCGAAAAATTCCGCGAAGCTCTTTTGCGGAAGGAGGGAGGAAGGGCCCGGCGCCGCGCCTCTTTCTGCGGCCCGTTCTGTCAGGTCCACGCAGCCCTGCGGATCTTTTTCGATTTGGCTCTCCCAGAAGCGAAGGACGGTCCATCCCTCTTTTTGAAGCGCGGCGGTCGAGGCGCAGTCCCGCGCCATGTTTCGCCGGATTTTCCGGAGCCAGTAGGCTTTGGAGGGGGTCCGCCGGAATTGATCCTCCAGCGCCGGAAGGTTTCGCCGCCGCCATTGTCCGCCGTGCCAGAAATCGCCGTCGATAAAGACGGCGATCCGTTGGGACGATAGGAGGAGGTCGGGCTTTCCCGGCAGATTTGAAGGGGCGATCTTGTAGCGGAGCCCCCTTTCCCGGAGGGCCCTGCGAAAAAGAATTTCGGGAGCCGTGCCGGCGGAGCGGACCCGCCGCATGATGGCGGAGACGTCCCGCTTTTTTCGAACCCCCTCCGGAGAGGCTTTGACCGGCGCCATCGCCCTTTTATTCCCCTTGCGGCGCTTCGATGCCGAGAAATTTCATTTTGCGGTAGAGGTAGGTCCGTTCGATCCGAAGCGCCTCGGCGGTTTGCTGGATGTTCCAGCCGTTTTCCTTCAGCTTCCCCGAAATATACTCTTTTTCGAAGACGTTCCGGGCCTCTTTTAAAGAGGCGCCGCCGGCCGGCGCGCCGGGGGGAGGAAGACCGTTTCCCAGGAACTCCGGGAGGTCCCGCGGGGTGATGACCGGCGCGGGCGCCATGATCATCAACCGCTCGATCAGGTTCTTCAGCTCCCTCACGTTTCCCGGCCAGGGGTAGCGTTTCAAGAGGGAGATCGCCTCGTCGGAGATCTCTTTCGGCTTGATCCCCTGCTCCCGCGCCACCTCTTTTAAAAAATGGGAGATCAGAAGGGGAATGTCTTCCCCCCGCTCGCGGAGAGGGGGAACCCGCAGCGGGATGACATTGAGCCGGTAATAAAGGTCCTCCCGGAAGGCCCCTTTTTTGATCTCATCCGCCAGGTTTTTGTTGGAGGCGGCGATGACCCGGACGTCGACCTTGACCCGCTCGCTCCCGCCCACCCGGTAGAACTCCTGTTCTTGAAGGATCCTCAACACCTTCGACTGGGTCGCCAGCGCCATATCGCCGATTTCATCCAAGAAGAGGGTTCCCCCGTGGGCCAGCTCGAACTGTCCCTTTTTCTGGCTCTGGGCGCCGGTGAACGCCCCTCTTTCGTAGCCGAAGAGCTCGCTTTCGATGAGATGTTCGGGAATGGCGGCGCAATTGATCTCCATGAAAGGGGCGTCCCGGCGCGGGCTGTTCGCATGGATGGCGCGAGCGACCAGCTCCTTTCCGGCGCCGTTTTCCCCGGAAATCAAGACGCGGCTTTGGGAGGGGCCGGCCTTGAGGATTTCTTCGCGGAGCCGCGCGATGGCCGGGCCGGCGCCGATCATCTCATGTTTTTTTTCGAAAAGTTTTTTGAGGGTCAGGTTTTCTTGCTGGAGTCGGAACTCGGTCAGGGCGTGTTTGACCATCAAGACGATTTTTTCGAGGGAAAGCGGTTTCTCGACGTAGTCATAGGCGCCCAATTTGATCGTCCTGACCGCGGTCTCGATCGAGCCGTGGCCCGACATCATGATCACGATGAGATCCGGAAAAAGGTCTTTGAGTCTTTTTAATATCTCGACGCCGTCCGGCTCCGGCATCCAAATATCGAGGAGGACGACCGCGGGGGAATTTTTTTGGATCAGCCGGATCGCCTCCAGGCCGTTTTCCGTCGTCTGAACGAGATATCCTTCGTCCATCAAAACGGCGGAGAGGGTCGAGAGGATCGCCGGCTCATCATCGACGATTAAAAGCTTTTCAGGCAACGCTTCTCCTCGGGACGATCCCTTGTTCTTGAACCGTATTCTTCACGCCTGCCCCGCGCTCAACTCGATCGTAAAGGTGGTCCCGTTTGGCTGGCGCGGCGCCACGCGAATGTGGCCATTATGATCCAAGACGATTCGATTTACAATCGCCAAGCCGAGACCGGTCCCGGTCTTTTTTCTGGAAAAGTAGGGAAGAAAGAGCTTGTCCACATCGTCCGGGACGATCCCGACGCCGTCGTCGGTCACCTCCACATAGACCTTTTGCTGCGCCGCGTCGTACGCGGTGGCGATCATCAAGGTTCCCTGCCGGTTCATCGCCTCCATCGCGTTTTCGAAGAGGTTCATAAAGACCCGTTTCATCTGCTCCCGGTCGATATTGAGCGGGGGCGCGGCCTCGTCGAAATGGGAGCGGACCACGATATCCTTGTGCGCCGATTGATAAAGAGCGATGACCTCTTTGATGATCGGCTCGATTCGTTGAAGGGTGGGGCGGGGAGCGGGCATTCTGGCGAAATTTGAAAATTCGTCCACCAGCATCTTCATGCTGTTGACCTCGCTGATCATGATGCGGGTCGCCTCATCGAATATCTTGTGGAAGTCCTCCGACCGCTCGTAATATTTCTTCCTCAAGCGCTCCGCGGAGAGCTGGATCGGCGTCAGCGGATTTTTTATTTCGTGGGCGATGCGCCGCGCCACCTCCTGCCAGGTGGCGAGCTTCTGGGCCCGGATCAGTTCGGAGAGATCGTCGAATACGATGACCGCCCCCAGCGGACGGCCGTCGTTCCCTTTTAACGTGGAGAGGGCGATCCGGAGGGTCAGAAATTTCTTCCGGACCTCCAGTTGGGCCTCCTCCTCCATCGATTCTTTTTTGAGCCCTTGCATTTTTTGGAGAAGGTCGGCCATCATCCCCATTTTCCGGGATGAAAAAAAGGCCGCGTAATCTTTCCCCATCGCCTCTTCCGCGCGCGCGTTCAATATCTTTTCGGCCGACTGGTTGAAGGTGGTGATGACCCCTTTTTCGTCGACCGAAATCACGCCGGCGCCGATGTTCTGAAGCACCCCTTCCATGTAGGCCCTTCTCGCCTCCAACTCCCGGTTGGAGACCATCAGGGACCGGTTCGCGTCTTCCACCTTTTCCTGGCTCTGCTTGAGATCGGCGGTCATCTTATTGAAAGAATCGACCAGGACGCCGAGCTCATCGGTCGCTTGGACGTCGATTTGAAAGTTGAGATCCCCCTGCGCCACCGCCTGGGTCCCCTCCGCCAGCTTTTGGATCGGGACCGTGATTCCCCGGGCGATGTAAAAACCGAACCAGGTGGCCGAGAAAATAATGAGGAGGACGATGATAAAGAAGGAGAGAATATAGCTCCCTTTGATCGGGTTCTTAAAGGCCTTGAGCTGTTTATATTCTTCCAGCGATTTTTTAATCTCCTCCATTTTTCCGACCAACAGCGGAGGGATCAATTGATCGACCACGAGGAAGGCGACGACCCGATGGTCGGCTTGGAGAGGAAGAACCCCGCGGATCAGGTCGCCTCCGGCGATGGAGCTGACGGAAGCGATCGGTTGGAGCGATCGGCCGGCCCTTTGAAACAGGTCGGGGGAGACGGGCGAGAGAACAGGAGAAGGAGGGAAGTCCGAATGAGGCGGGGCGGAGGCGAACTCTTGAAGGCCGGGCGTGAAGAGGCGGATCCCTTGAACGCGATATTCCCGGCGGGCGGTGTTCAAAAACTGGAGAAGCTCCTCATGGGGGCCCTCCAGCAGGTTCTTCTCCAGGAGAGTCTGGCCGACCTGCCGGCTGTAGACCAAAACGGTATCTTGGCCGTTTTGATAATAATCCTGGGCGATTTCGAGCGCGTGATCGAGCGATTTTTCCACCTGGATCGAAAACCAGTTTTCGATGCTGCTGGTCAACAAACCGCTCGCCACAATGAACAGGAGAATCGACGGGATCATCGAAAGGCCGATAAACGCCGCGACGAGCTTGCTCTTGAAGCTCGACTTCATCGGCTGCCGCCTTCGCTCGAAGTAAAGCTTGATCAAATTTCGAGAGAGGAGAAGAATCAGCAGAATCGACAAAGTGATGTTGACGTTGACCAGCGTCAAGACGAGAATATTCGCGCCGAAAGGAGAGGGTCCCTCGAAACCCCGAAAGAAGAGGAACGTCAACGCGATGGAGAGGGTCAAAAAGAGGGCGGTGACCCATACCGGCCGGAGGGGGTTTTTGGGTTTGGGCGAAAAGTTTTTTTCAGGGGTGAATGAACTCATTTTATACGCTCCAGCCGGGCCTTTCCAGGGACCCTCGGAGGCTCCCTTTCGTGGAGAGCCGAAGCCTCATCTTCCCGATCAGCGGTGGAACGCGCCGGAGTCGGACCATGGAGTGTCGAGCTCCAAGAATGGAATAAAAAAGAGGAAGTAGTCCAGGTAGAGAGGAAGTTTCGCCGCCTTCATTTGGGCTTTGACGCTGACATAATAGCGCTGGCGCGACTTTAGAAGCCGGACGGGCGCTATCTTAACATGGTCTATCTTTGAGATCAACCGCCGCATCGACTCGAAATCTTCCAAGAGGCTCTCGGCGACCTTTTCTCCCTCTACCCGGATGACGGCGTACTGTTTTTTGAGGGTGTCATATTTGACGGTGTATCGGATCGTCTTGGAGACGATCTCCTCATCGAACCAATTCTTCTGTTTTCGCTTGAGCAGGAGGTAGTAGTAAAAGTCTTTGGGAATCCCGTTTTGGATATCGGTTACGATCTCCGGATAGAACCCTTGAACCAATTCCGCCGAGACGGTGATCTCTTCCTCGACGATCTCCGCCGTGACATTCTGTATCCGCTCCTTCCCGGCCGCAAGCGCCGGAGACGGAGCGGCGCCGAGCTGAAAAAAAACGAGCGCGTGAAAAACCAATAAAAGAGGCCCAATCTTGTGAGCGCGTCGCCTCGGTCGGGGGAGCGGCCGCCCGCTTTGCGTGATCATTCAGAATGAGATCCCATCTGAAGTTTTTTACGCCACTCCTCTTGAAAACCGCCGTAGGAAATCAGATAGATATCTTCAAAAGCGGCGGAAAAGGAGGCGCCGGAGGCCAATTTCTCGAGCAGGAGCTTGACCCTGAAAAAGCCGCCCCGGTCGATCAAATAGGCGGCGGCGGAGCCGCTTTCCGCGTAAGCCCGCCGCGCGGTCGGCTCATCGTAAGACATGAAGGAGCCGTGCAGCTCGGAAAGAGGAATGAAGGGATCGGCCGGGGACGGAAGCGCGCCCGGCCGGCCGGACCGCTCCTTTTCTTCGAAGTAAAGGGCCAATCCTTCGTTCAGCCAGGTGGGCGTCTTTCCGTTGGAAAGTTGGTGAACCAGGGCGTGGGTAAATTCGTGGCCGATGATTTTTTTCAATAACGATTCATCCTGGATAGGACCCCCCACAGGGAGATGGATTTTACCATCAAAGAGGGCCTTTGTCCAGGCGGGGCTTTTCGTCACGTCCCGAAATTGTTGATCGGTATAAAGGATGGCGAAAATGGTCTTTTCGGGATAATAAGAAAGGGCCTGGCCGATTTCCCAGTAAGCGTCTTCCAGCAGACGGAGGACCCGCCGCGCCAATTCGGCCGATTCTCCCCCTTCAAACAAAAGACTGAAATGAGGCGTTTCACCCTTCCGGAACTGGGAGAAGAGTTCGCCCTCCCGCTTTATTTTTTCAAGCCGGGCGGAGAGGAGCGCGTCGCGCGGGTCGAGCTGCGCGGCCTTTTCCCAAGCGGCCGCCGCTTTTTCAAAATCGTTTTGATCGTAATATATCTCTCCGAGGATTTTATAGCCGGAGGGATCGTCCGGATTCAACTGTAGGCCGGCCAGGAGGGATTCCAGCGCCTCCTGATCTTTCTTCAAACGCCGTTGCGCGAGCCCCTTCCCGATATAAAACGATCCCTCTTGATCAAAAAGCTCAATCGCCCGGTTGAAATGATCTTCGGCCTCCGCGAAGTTTCCGTTTCGAATCGCATCCCACCCCATCTTGGCGCGCGCTTGGGCGGCGTTCCTCCGGAAGATCGTTTCCCGGGGCCGAAGTTCGACGGCCCGCGTAAAGGAGGCCAACGCCTCCGGGTAAAGGCCTTGATTGAAGAGATCGAGCCCTTTCTCATTGAGCATGGCCCAGGAAGGAGCGGGGGTGGAGACCGGGGCCGGAAGACTCTTCGGCTGAATATAGAAGAGGGCCAGCCCGATGAATAGAACAATCAGAAAGTATCTGCGCATAGAAGGATGTTCCAACGGTGTCTCTCGATAGGCGGGAGGAGGAACTCCCCTCCGGCCCCCGATCTTAAAACGCGTGCCCCAAGGTGAAATGAAGGGCCCAGGCGCTCTCCGCGGCCTCCCGATTCAATTTATATCCCCAGTCGAGGCGGAGCGGTCCCACAGGAGTATTATACCGCAATCCCGTCCCGGCCGTCGATTTGATCTGAGAAAACGCGATATCTTCATGGCCGAGCCAGACGTTGCCGTGGTCGAAAAAAAAGACAAGGCCGAACGATTTGGGAAGAAAAATACGAAGCTCCTCGTTGAAGATAAGCATGGCGTTTCCTCCGGAGGGCTTTCCGTCCACGAGAGTGACCCCCTGGACCCCTAACTTATCCTGGTCGTATCCCCGGACGGTGCTCCTCCCCCCCAGAAAAAACCGCTCCGGGATCGGGACCAATTGGGTGTCGCCCGAAATGGGAATCGATTTCGTCTCTCCAAACCGCTGGGCGGCGCCGAACCGGCCCGAAAACGCGAGGACCAGCCTCGGCGCGGGGGAAAAGTACCAGCTGGTTTGAGCCGTCGTCTTCACGAACTGAATTTCCGACCCCATCATTTTGGCCGCGTCCCGAAAGGTCACGCCGTTCACCGAGCCGGAGCGGGGGTTAAAGGGATCATCGCGCGTGTCCCGAATAAGAGAGGGATTGAGGCTGGCGATACTGACGATGTTCACATCGGCGAGATCCTCGGGCGCCAGCCGGGCGGTCGGATCGACATCGGTGACGCGGTTCCGCTCATACTGATAGAGGAACGACCCCTTGAGGGTGTCCGAAAAGCTCTTGTCGAATCCCCCCGTTCCGCTGGAGGTCTCCAGGTCGAACGATTCGCGCCGTTCGATGATGTAGGCGGCCCCCAAACGGGCGTCGACATTCCAGCCGAAAAACCGCGGCTCTTTGTAATTGAGGGTGTATTTTTCATCCACCCGGCTCCCCTCCGCGCGCGCGCTGATCTGCCTGCCGGTTCCCCACAGGTTTTTGTGGGTCATCTCGAAAAACCCGCGAAGTCTTTCGTAATCGGCGTAGCCGACGCCGAACTCAACCGCGATCCGGGGCCGCTCGGTCACGATGAGCGTCACATCCTGAACGGAGGGGCGCTCCTCCGGATGGACGGGCTCGAAGCGCGCGATTGGAAAAAGGCCCGTCCGGTAGAGCCGCTGCTGGCTTTTTAAAATCTTTTCCAGATCGTAGGGGTCCCCCTCATGGATCAGCATCTCCCGGAGAAGGACGTAATCCCGGGTCCTCAAATTCCCTTCAAGCCGGATCCGGCCCAACCGGACCTGTTTTCCCTCCGTGATATCATATGCAATGCCGGCGCTTGTTTGATCTTCCGAAAACGAGATGGAGAGTTTCACATCCGCGTGAATGTATCCTTCCCGCGCATAAACGCCGAGAATCCGCCGCGCCCCCTCCTTGACGGCGCCTTCGTAATAGGGAGATTCGGGATGAATTTCCAAGGGGTCTCTCAACCTGCTTTCGGCGAGGGCCTGGTTTCCCCTGATTTCGATCCCGTCGATCCGTGTACGGACCCCCTCGTTTATTTTAAAAAAAATCGTCGCGAATTTCCTCCGGGAGTCAAATTGAATTTCCGGCGAAACCCGGGCGCTCCGAAAACCTTCTTTTTTATAAAATTGGAGGAGGGCCTCCGCGTCTTCCTGGAGCCGATCTTCCGTGTACCTGCTTTTCGCGAACAGCCCTTCCTTTTGGAGAAGGACGATCTCCCGGAGGCGCTTCGACGGGAAGCTCTGGGCGCCGGGGAATTCAAATTTTTTAATCCGCGTCCGATAGCCGCTTCCAATCGTGAAGCGCGCTTCCATCCTGTTTTCTTCGGGAAATCGTCGTGAGGAGACGGTGACTTTGGCGAAAGGGTATCCCTCTCCGAGATAGAACGCTTCGATCTGCCGGGCGCTCTCCTCCAAAATGCCCTCCTCGTCGCTTCGCGTTTCCTTGATGAAGAGCAGGGACGCCAGCTTTTTACGCGGGAAAAGTTCGCCTCCCTCAAAGAAAATTTCGATCCGATTGAATGGCTCCACCGGAATCAGAATATCGACCTCGTTAGTTTTTTCGATAAAACTTGACTCCGGCGGCCCGATGATCGCTTTCAGATAACCTTTCTCCTCGTAGAAGGATTCCAGTCTCTTCATGTCCTCCTCCAGGATTTTGAACTGGTAATATTCCCTCTTCTGAGAGCGCATCTTAAAGGCAAGGGTCAAGGGAGAAAAAATGACGCTTCCCCGGAAAGAGATGTTCCGGATTCGGGCCTGATTCCCCTCATGGATGTCCAGAAAAACTTCCACCTCCCTCGGACGTTCCGGGCGCCGCTTGAACTGCGGGGAAAACGCCGCCTGGAAGTATCCTTCTCGGTGGTAGAGCGCGGCGAGATCGGAGAGCGCTTTTTCCCATCGCGCCTCCGTAAACTCTTCTCCGGGTTGGAAGCGCATCGCTTCCAGTATATTCTTTTTCGAGATGATAAAGTTTCCGGAGACATGGATGGAGGAAAGGAGGCGTTTCTCCACCAGCATGAATTGAACGGAGACATTCTCCCCCTCCAGCGGGGCCACTTCGACCCAGACGTCTTTGAAATTCCCCGTCCGGTAGAGGCGGTCGATCCCTTCCCGGATGACGCGCGTCCGGTAGCGGTCCCCCGGTCGGACCCCGACCAGGCGAAAAAGGTCGACCTCAGAGAGATTCTCGGAAGAATCGAATCTGATCTGATGAATGATCTTTCCTTCCCATTCGAAGCCTAAAAGGGGGAGCGGGCTCGCCAAAAGGAAAAAGATCAGTGTCAGCGGAATTCGAATCGGAATCGGATGTCACCCCCAATCTGCCCTTTTTCATCTTTTTCTCCGACCAGGGAGATGTTCTTATTCAACTCGTAGATCATTCGAAGCACTTCCTCCTCCGACGGGTCGAAGCTGGTCGAATAGGTGACCCGCAAGCGGTCTTCCATGAGCCATTTTTCCGCGGTGAGGCGGGTCCCGCTGGAGGATTTCGATCCGCTCGTATAGGGATCGACCTGAATCCGGTCGACGCCGGTGATTTTTTGGACCGGCTCTTCCAAAAGCTCGGAGACGACGAAGGAGGTCACCTCTCCCCCCGCCCCCCCTTTGGTGTCTTCGGCGATTTCCTGCGCGGTTTTTCCAAAGGTGAGAAGAGAGAGGATATCGGTCTCCGGAAGAGGGGGCGAAGAGACGAGGGAGAGCGTAAACTGTGAAAGGCGCCCGCTGAGGCCGAGGTCGATCGCAAAGGTTTTGTCTTGTCTTTTCACCTCGGTTTTCGCCTGGAAGTTGAAGACCGGATCGGTCTTTTCCGGATTCAAAAACTCGACGGAGCCGGACGTGACTTTGAAGTCATTCCTGCGAAAATAGACGCTTCCGCGGGGAATATCGATCCGCCCGATAAGGAGCGGCCGGTCGACTGTTCCTTTCAGAAAAAGATCGATCTCGAGCGGAATTTTCGCCACGTTGTTATCGATCCAGATCGACTCTTTCCCATAGATGTGGACGTTCATCTCGGCGGCCCCGACCAGGGGAATCTCGGAGGAAAAATCTTCTTCTTTTTTCTTCTGCAGCTCCAAAACCGCCGACTTCAGGTCGATCTTCTTTTCGTAGACCGCTTTTTTGAGGGTCAGCTCCCCCTTGATTGTTTTACCGGATTCGCTCCCTTGGAAAAAAAGCTCCCCTTCCACCGACGCCGCCAGGTCGGGAAAGAGATTTACCCGGGCGTCGAACAGCTCCAGTAAAAACCCGAATCGCCCCAATCCAAACCCTTCAAGATCGGCCTTGCCGCTTGCGCGAAATTTCCCGCGCCCCATCTCCCCTTCCAATGTCTCCAAAAGAAGCCTCTGTTCGTTGAAGACCGCCGCCAGCGTCGAGATGTGAATCGTTTGGGAAAGGGTTTTCGTCCGAACGACGCCGTCTTGAAGGGTCAGCTCTCCCCGGACGCGCGGGGCGCTCCATTGATCCGAAATCCGAAGATCGAGGGAGGCCATCCCTTTTCCGTGGGTGATCTCCTTCGTAAGAAATTTGATCAGATTCAGGTCGGCCTCTCCCTTGACAAAGAGGTCCCATCTCTTCAAGAGGGTGAGGCCGCCGTTGAATTCCAGCAGGGTATTGTCCCCTTTGAACCGGGCGTTTTCAAACGCCCAGGCCCCTTGTTCGGAGCGAAGCGTGAACGGGCCGTCGTTTTGGACCGGATACCCGCCGAAATCGGCGAGGAGTTCCGCGACGGAGACCGAGCCGCTCGCCTTTTCAATCTCCGAAAGAAGTCCGTTCGCCGCCACCTCCCCGCTGAACAAGAGGGAGAGTTTGGCGAGCGGCCCCGTCAACCGCTCTTTGAAAAAAGGGTCGAGCCGGAGACGCTGAACCCGGGTTTGAACCGAAAAAGGATAAGCGGGGGAGAGGCCCAACGTCCCCTTGAACGACATTTCCCGGTCGGGAAAGTCCCCCTCCATCTCGAGGGTCTTTTCATCCCAGGCCCCCCGAACGGTTCCCCTCCCGGTTTCGGTCTCCCCGTAGCGGAGGTTTTCGACC
Organism: Candidatus Manganitrophaceae bacterium; assembly: GCA_035293225.1. Classification (GTDB taxonomy): domain Bacteria; phylum Nitrospirota; class Nitrospiria; order SBBL01; family Manganitrophaceae; genus DATDON01. The sequence goes on along the minus strand of DATDON010000415.1, from coordinate 68 downwards.
GCGGCGATCATTTTAAGATGGGGTTTCTGAAAACTTCCCTCCCCGGCGAGTTCGACGGCGGCGTCGGC
>DATDON010000414.1:0-4254 GCA_035293225.1 Candidatus Manganitrophaceae bacterium | reverse complement strand
TATAAATTATATACTTTGTCAATACCCTTGTCGCGGAAGCCCCCTCTTGATCTTTTTCTCTTCTGATATTATTGTTTCCCCAGTGTTCTGTTTATAAACTAAAAAGAGGTCAGGATGGCTTCTGTTTTACGACGTCTGATTTTTGGGAGCGCCCTGCAGGCTCTTCTCCTTTTACTTTTTCCAATCCCGGCCCCTCTCCATGCCGCCGGGACCGGCGGGGCGCGGGGGGTGGTCCGGATCGAATCGGCGCCGGTGGAGGGGGCGGTGGTCTATCTCAGGGATTTGAATCCGCAGCCGGCGCCGGTCGCGCCGGTGGAGAAAACGATCGTTCAGGAGGAGACCGAATTCAGGCCGAAGTTTACGGTCGCGACGGTCGGCTCGACCCTTCTCTTTGAAAATCACGATCAGGAGACGCACAATGTGAAATCGGACTCTCCCGGGAACCGGTTTGACGTCGGCGCCCACCAACCGGGTGAGATCAAAAAGACGGCGCTGAAAAAGCCGGGGGTCGTGGCGCTTCGATGCAAGATCCATTTTGAGATGCGCGGGACGGTCTTTGTCTCCCCCTCCTCCTTTTTTGCGGTCGCCGATAAAGACGGCAAGTTCGAAATCGCTCAGGTTCCCTCCGGCTCGTACCGGATCGAGGTCTGGAGCCCCCGGCTGACCGCGGGTGAGGTCGAGAAGGGGGGGCGTCCCCTTCAGGTCGGCCCCGCCATCGAGACCTTGACCCTCGACTTAAGGGCGAAGGCGCCCGCCGGGGCCGACCTATCGGGGATTTCGGAACAAGACTGGAGCCCGACGGTTCAAGCGCTCCAGGCAGCGCTCGATGAGGCGATCCAACGTTGGAAAAAGGGGGCCAGAACCGGCGCGACGACAAAGGCGATGACGGCCTATTCAAGGCTTTATGTCGAATCGGGTCTGCGCGACGCCATCGACGTGAAGCTGGGAAAAGTCGAGGCCGAGGCGCACGACCGCCGGTTCAACGCGCTGATCAAAGGGCTCCAAAGAGAGGGGGCGTCCCCCGAAAACGAGGGGGCGCTGAGGAAAGAGCAGGAGGCGCTCCTCGCCGGCCTGCGGAAAAACGTTCGCGCCCTCCATTCGCCTTGAAGCGCAATAAGGGGTCGGGGTTGATGACCGATATCGCGCGCCTCTTCGGATGGGGCCGGGCGCCCGGTTTTTATAAGGACCGGTTGTTTCACCTCGCCGTTCTGGGGGCCTTTTTCTTTTGGGCGGCCCTTTGGCTTTATACGCCGGTCAGGCCGGTTTCCCCGCATCAGGCCCTCTCCTGGAAATATTTCTTTTTGGTATTTCTTCAGCCGATTTTGGAGGAGTCGGCTTTTCGGGGATTTTTGCAGGGCCGGTTTTATCAATTCCCGTGGGGAAGATCGGGACGGCGCGGCGTGACCTCCGCCAACGGCCTGACTTCCATTTTATTCACGTTGGGGCATTTTGGATCCCATCCCCCCTTGTGGGCGGTCTCCGTTCTCATCCCCTCCCTGATCTTCGGCTATTTTCGGGATCGTTACGGGAGTGTCACCCCCTCCATCGTCTTACATCTGATTTATAACGCCGGCTATTTCACGCTGACCGGCCTCCCTTAAGGAGCCGCGACAAAATAACTGGCGCAGTTCGGCGGGCGATCCATCCCGACGGGCGTTGTTGTTCGTCGCTTACATACCAAAGGGTATGCGCGCTCCTCACGCCTAGCCAGTCGGGCGGCTCGGCCACCTGACTTTTGCATCAGTTATTTTGTCGCGGCTCCTAAGCCTTTGAAGCCCCTTCCTGAAGTCGAGTCAGATAAATAGGTCCTGAAGAAAAAAGATCCCCGCGCTTCTCCGATATATCTGGATTTGCGCGGCTCCGATGTTGTAATATGAAATTCAGCGGGAAATCTTTGGAGAAGGAGAGCGAAGATGGGAGAGACGATTCGAAAAGTCGATTATTTTTATATTCAGACGGCGAATAAGCCGGGAGAAGGGGCGCGTCTGTTGGGCGCCCTTCGGGACGAGGGGGTCAATCTTCTCGCCTTCACCGGCTTTCCCTTCGGCCGACGGGCTCAAATCGATTTTATCCCGGAGGATACCGCCGTTTTTAGAGCGGCCGCGAAGCGGGCGGGGATGAAGTTAAGCCCTAAGAAGACCGGTTTTTGGGTTCAAGGAGAGGATCGGGTCGGGGCGATCGCCGATATCATGGAAAAACTCGCCGGCGCCAGGATCAACGTCACCGCCATTGACGCCGTTTGCGCGGGGGAGGGCCGTTACGGGGCGATCTTTTGGGTCAAGCCGCCGGATGTGCGGAAAGCGGCCAAAATCCTCGGCGCATCATGATCGCGACCTGACGGTTTCGGGGCTACAGCGTCAAGGTTTCCGGATCGAATTTTTCCTCGATTTTTTTCTTGATCTTAAGATAGCGCGTTTTGAACTGAGGAGAAATCTCACTCATCAGCGCTTTTAACGTCGCCAGCTCGATTTTAATGGTGTCGATATGTTCTTTGGCGTCGAGCTTGAGTTGATCGACCTGCTCCGCCAGGATGTCGATCTCTTTTTCCAGCAGTCGAACCTTTTCCTCTAGTTCAAGCGTTTTCATCATTGCACTCCCTTTTTTGGTTCCGAGGAGTTCCCCCGCCTCAGCCCCGTTCTCCCTCGACCGACTTCTGAAAGAATCAGGCCGCTTTCCTGGCGGTCTTCGCGTAAAAGCCGGACATCCGCTGTTCAATCTCCCGGCTTTTGCATTTCGGGCAGGTTAACTCTTTCTCCCGGCGCTCCGCAAGGGAAAGAATCAAGGTAAAGTTGTCCCCGCAGTTCCGGCATTCGAATTCATATTGCATGGCCCGATCCTCCCTGATCCGATGGCGACATGGAAACACCTTTTAAAATTGTTGCAGTTTTGATGACGTAAAGTCAACGCCCATCCGGCGCGCCGCGGCGCCTGTTCGATGTTGACACCATCGGGTTGATCGGATAAGATGGGCTGTCTTTTGCGAGGCAGCCCTTGAGAATTTATCTTTTGATTTTACCGCCGCTGTTTTTGACCCTCACCGCCTGCCAGAAAACGGAGTGGGCCAAGGAGGCCGTGGCGACTCCGGCGCGATCGGCTCAAGCCCCCGCCCAGCCGGCCGAAGCCGCGTCTCCTCCGCCGGCGCATCCCGCCGGCGCGCCCGTCCCCTTTATGACGAGGTTGGCGGAATATAAGGCGCGGCTTGAAAAAAATCCGAGAGATATCGAGGCGATCGTCTTTTTGGGCAACGCGAACTTCGATATTCAGCGTTACGAGAAGGCGAAAGAGTTTTATCTTGGGGCCTTGGAGATCGATCCGGACAATCTTTACATTCGAACCGATCTTGCCTCTTCCTACCGCCATCTCGGCGATTACGACCAGGCGTTGAAAGAGCTCCAGACGGTGTTGAAGGCCGATCCCCATCATGAGGTGGCCCTCTATAATTTGGGGGTGATCTACGTCAACGACAAAAAGGACCCCCAAAAGGGGGCGGCCGCCTGGACAAGACTCATCAAGCTGAAACCGGACGACCCTCTTTCTCAAGAGCTGCAAAAGAAAATCGATGAAATAAAGGAAAGCGAATCGACGCGAAAACCTTAGGGCCATTCTTTCTTTATAAGGAGCCGACATGAAATTTTTTCTCGATTCCGCGAATATCTCCGAAATCAAAGAGTGCGCCGCGCTCGGATTGATCGACGGCGTGACCACCAATCCCTCCCTCGTCTCCAAGGAAAAAAAGGATTTCAAGAAATTGATCGACGAGATCTGCGGGATCATCGACGGCCCGATTTCGGCCGAAGTCCTCGCCCTCGATGAGGAGGGGATGGTCGAAGAGGGGCGCGCCTTGTCAAAAATACACAAGAATGTCGTGGTCAAGGTTCCGATGACCCCCCACGGCCTGAAGGCGACCCGTCGGTTCGTAAAAGAGGGGATCCGGGTGAATGTGACCCTGGTCTTTTCGGCCGCCCAGGCCCTCCTCGCCGCCAAGGCGGGGGCGTCCTACGTCAGCCCGTTTATCGGTCGGCTGGATGACGTCGGGCAGATCGGGATGGAACTGATCGACCAGATCGTGACCATCTTTTCGAACTACGCGTTCAAGACGGAAGTGTTGGTCGCGAGTATCCGGAACCCGATCCATGTCGTTGAGGCGGCCCAGCTCGGCGCCGACGTCGCCACCATCCCGTTTTCGGTGATCCAACAGCTCTTCAAACATCCGCTGACCGACGTCGGCCTCGCCAAATTCCTTTCGGACTGGGA
>DATDON010000413.1:0-3107 GCA_035293225.1 Candidatus Manganitrophaceae bacterium | reverse complement strand
GGGATACATCTGAGTGTACTCATAGGTCTCTCCGTCGATCGCCGATTGAAGATTGACCGCGGTGTCTCCCACCGGAGATCCGGTGGCCGGATCGCCGACCTCCTTCAAAAAATCAAAATGCCCGAAGGCGTGGCCGGTTTCGCCCTCGGCCGTGTCGCGAAAGACGCCGGCGATGTCGGGTTGTCCTTCAATGTCGGCCTTTCGGGCGAAATAAAGATATCGACGGTTGGCCTGAGATTCCCCTGCGAACGCGTCCTTGAGGTTTTCGTGTGTCTTTGTTCCTTTCAACGGTTTTCCCATTTTCTTATTCTCCCTTTTTGTTGTTCAATGAAAGCCCGGCGTGCGGCGCGGGCCCGATTTTTATCGGTTCGATTTTGTTTTTTTCGCGCATTCTCGGCAGACGCCGAAAGCTTCTATTTTCATCTCATCGACCCGGTATCCCTTTTTATGGAGGCTTCCGGTCAGGGATCGGGTGTCGGGATAGATATCCTCGATGGTCCCGCATCGCCGGCAGGTAAAGTGCTCATGACGCGCCACATTGCGGTCGTATCGCCTGGCGCCGGCGCCGAAGCTCAATTCGATGATCTCTCCCTGCTCTTTCAGAATGCGCAAGTTTCGATAAACGGTCGCCTGGCCCACTTCCGGGTCGGTTTCACGGACGCGGGCGAAGAGCTCTTGGGCGGTCGGGTGGGTCTTCATCTCCGAGAGAGTATCCAAGATGGTCTTCCGTTGTTTGCTTTTTCGAAAGAGAGGGCCCATTGTTGTTGTTTCCCATCATTAATAATAAGAATCGTTATTAATAATAGAATAGGAAACAGGAATTGTCAAGCCTTTTATTTCAATCTCGCGAGAAGGACCGAGAGGGTGTTTTCTTCGTTGTTGACCGCCGCCAGATCGGTTCTTCCGTCCCGGTTGAAGTCGCCCGCCGCCACGTAAAACGGAGCGACTCCGGTAAAAAGGTTGAGGGGGGGATGTTGAAAAGAGCCGTCTCCCTTTCCGATGAGGAGGGAGATGTTGTCGCTCCGGCTGTTCGCCACGGCGAGATCGATCAAGCCGTCGCCGTCGAAGTCGCCGGCCGCCGCGGAGACCGGGCCTCCCTCCGCTCCGAAGTTCCGGGGAGGGTCGAAGCGTCCCTTTTCATTCTGCAAAAAGAGAGAGAGGCTGTCCCCGACGCCGTTGATCACCAGGATATCGGCGCGCCGGTCCCCGTTAAAATCCTCGGAAATCAGCCCCAACGGCCTCATCCCGGTGAAGTATCGATCCCCTTTTTCGAACGTCCCGTCCCCGCGCCCCCAAAAGAGGATGATATCGCCCCCTTTCGCCCCGTTGTTCGCAATCGCCAAATCGATGATCCGGTCCTTGTTGAAATATCCAGAAATCACGCCGGTGGGGGTGTCCCCGGGGTCGTCGACCGTCCCCCGCCTCAGTCTTCCGTTTTCTTCCCCCAGAAAAACGGTCAGCCGGTCGAAGCGCGAAACCACCGCCAGATCGAGCCGGAGGTCCCCGTTAAAATCGGCCGCGGCGGCGGAAAAAGGCGCCCGCCCCGTCTCATAAATCGCCGGCGCTCCAAATCGGCCCGCTCCTTGGTTCAAGAAAAGATAAAGGTTGTCTTCGTCGTTGTTCAGGACCGCCGCATCTTCTTTCCCATCCTGATCGAAATCACCGAATACGATCCATCGAGGCTGTTTTCCGGCCGGGAGAGGCGCCGGTTCTTGAAAGCTTCCATCCTTATTTCCGAGAAGAATGGAGAGCGATTGACTTTCCGTGTTCGCCGTCGCCAGGTCTAAAAAGCCGTCTTGGTCCAGGTCGGACGCTCCCACAAAAGAGGGGCTTTTCCCGACCTGATAAGGGATCGGCTGACGGAAAGGGTTGGGCGGAGGATCGGTTTTGACGCAAGCCCCTCCCAAAAGCGAGGCGATCAAAAGGGCGAAACAGAGCGCTTTGCGCATTCTGGTATTCTACGGATATTTATCGAACTGTCAACGTAAATCGGATTCTCTTTGGAAGTAGCTCTGAAGGGTAATTGAATTGAGGCGCCGCCGGTTATTAGAATAAAGACACAATCTGAACGACCAAGGAGGTATCGATGAAAAAGATAGCCGTATTGTTTGTGGTATCGACGCTGCTTGTCGGATGTCAGGCGACCCAGAGGGTCTTCTCATCGCGTGGCGAGGCGACCCCTGCCGAGCCCAAAAATATAACCGAAGCCGCTCAAGAAGAGTTTAACGAAGGAGTGAAGGCTTATCGAAATGAGCAGTACGTCAATGCGCAAAAGCATTTTGAAAATGTGACCAAGATAGAACCCGATCTCCCGGAGGCGCATTTAAATTTGGCCTTGAGCCTCTATCAACAGGGGAAGACCGATCAAGCTAAAAAACATTATGATGACGCCGGCAATCTATTCGCCAAAGAGTTCGAGGGAAGGGGGACCGCCGGGCCTGCGCCGCGAGGGTAGATTTTGGGTCGGTATCGTAGAGACGTTGCATGCAACGTCTCTACGGCCGTTCCGTTTGATTCGAATCGCCTTGATCAAGGCGCCCCTCCACTTTGGCGATGATCTTCCCTTGGTGGAGGATGATTTCCAGGCGGTCGTCCGGGGAGGTTTCCGACGCCTGCCGGACCACTTTCAGGGAGGGGAATTTCCGGGTGATGCTGTACCCTCGGCCGAGGATGTTCAGCGGGCTGAGAATGTCGAGCCGGGAGATCTCCGATTGGAGGAGGGCGCGGCGGCGGGTGATCAGTTCGGCCCCTTTTTGAGGGAGGGAAGCGGACAGAGCGGAAAGTCGCTCTCGGAGGACCCTGAGCCGCTCCAGCGGGTTCAGACGGGCGAGGTCTTGCAGTCGCTGGGACCCGTGGCCGCGCCGGATCTCCATCGACCGGCGAATCGCCTGGCGAAGCCGGATCGTCAGATGATGAACCTGATTCGAGAAATGACCGATCTGCCGGGAGGGCGCCGTCAAAAGACGGGTTTCGTATCGAAGATGGTGAAAAGAGGCCTCCATACGATCCACCAGATGATCCCGGAGCGCCTTTTCTAATGAGCCGAACCGTTCAAGCAGCGCTTGGCTGTTTTTAACGACCGATTCCGCCGCGACCGAGGGGGTCGC
>DATDON010000412.1:0-4763 GCA_035293225.1 Candidatus Manganitrophaceae bacterium | reverse complement strand
AAGGTCGCGATCCTGCCGCAGGAAACCCTTCTCTATATGGACGATGATGAAATCATCGTTAAAAATTATGAGGAGAAAACCTTCAAGTACCCGCAGCCTGCATCCTCGGAAAAAGTGGGCGCCGGCGCGTCCGAGCCGATCTTGATACAGCCTCATTTTGATTGTGATTGAGCCTCTCCGAATCATTTTGATTGAAAGAGTATCCCCTTTGTGTTACGGTGTCATTATCTCGTATTATCATCGCGGTGAGGGAAAAAGATGATCAAAAATGATCGGTGGATTCGGCGGATGGCGAAAGAGCGGGAGATGATTCTTCCTTTTGAGGAGAAGCAGGTCCGGGCCGGGAGCATCTCCTACGGCGTCTCCTCCTACGGCTACGACATCCGCATCGCGAACGAGTTCAAAATCTTCACGAATATCAACAACACCATCGTCGATCCGAAGCAATTCGACACGAAGTCATTCGTCGATTTCAAGGGAGACGTCTGCGTGATTCCTCCCAACTCTTTCGCGCTTGGAAAAAGCGTCGAGTACTTCAAGATACCCCGGAGCGTCATGACGATCTGCGTCGGAAAATCGACCTACGCCCGGTGCGGGATCATCACCAATGTCACCCCGTTCGAGCCGGAATGGGAGGGCTTTGTCACGCTGGAAGTCTCCAACACGACCCCTTTGCCTGCCAAGATCTACGCCAACGAGGGAATCGCGCAGGTTCTCTTCTTCGAGTCGGATGAGGTTTGTGAGATCTCTTACGCCGACAAGAAGGGAAAATATCAGTCCCAGACCGGGATTACGCTGCCGAAACTCTAAAGCGATGGGGCGAACGCGATGGCCGGGCCGAGAGGAAACGGAAGGAAAAAGCGGTTTGCGACCGACATGAAGACGCTTGCCAAAGAGACCGACGTTTCCTTTTACAAAAGCAGCGGCCCCGGCGGCCAGAAAAAAAACAAAACCGAAACCTCGGTCCGTCTTCACCACCGCCCTTCCGGGCTGATGGTCATCGCCACCGAGCAGCGCTCCCAGTCTCAGAATCGGGCCTTGGCCTTCAAGCGCCTCCAACGGAAGCTGGTCACATTAAACCGCATCCCCAAAAAGCGAATCAAGACCCGAATATCCAAGGAAGCGAAAGAGCGCATCTTCGAAGCGAAGAGGCATCTCTCCGAAAAAAAACGCCAGCGCCAAACGAAAGAGGCCTTGCGGGACACCTCCTAAATCAACTCTTAAGAAAGAACCTTCTGAATCACCTCGATGACTTTGGCCTCTTCAAACGGCTTTAAAATATCGTTTTTGGCCCCTTCTTTTACGCAATCGGTGATCGATCCTTTGGTAGACATGGAGCGGACCATCACCACCAAAGCGTTTGGATCGACGGTGATTTCCTTGATCTCCATGACCGGAATATTAAATCGAACGCCGAGCGCTTTTAGAGTATCGGTTTCGAAGGCCATTCGGAGGAGGAGGGAACGTCGAATTCCGTTATGCGCAAAGGGGGCCTTATCGATAATATGAGGCGTAGGATTTCGGGGTCTCCCAGAGACGGACTTCGGAAACAGGGAGTTTTTGGGAGGCGGTGTAGTCATAGATCACTCTGGCGATCGCTTCCGCGGTCGGATTTTCGTCGATCAGATAATAGGCCTCTTTGAGCGCGTCGAGGGAGGGGATCAGCGGATCGCGCCTGCAAAGAATCATCTTATGATCGAGGTTCTCATCGATCCAGACCTGGACGATCGATTTGATCTCCTCAAAATCGCGGACCATTCCAAGGTCATTTAACTTTTCGGAGAAAAGCTCGATCTCCACCTTTCCGTTGTGGCCGTGAAGATGACGGCATTTGCCGCTGTAATTGAGGAGGCGATGGCCGTAACAAAAGTGAATTTCTCGGGTGACTTTATACATCGGATGGCTCCTTCCATATGGGTGTCAGGCGATGAGTCTTCCGCCGTCGATCATAATCGTCGTCCCGGTCATGAAGTCGGTCCCCTCCAATAAGAAGAGGACGGCGTTGACGACATCGTCCGGCGCGCCGATTCTTTTGAGAGGGGTTTGCCGGATGATCGCCTCCTTCTCGGCCTCGTCAAAATCGTCCGGAAGGAGAATGGGGCCGGGGGCGATTGCGTTCACCGTCACCTTCGGCGCCAGAGAACGGGCCAATCCTTTTGTGAGGGCGATCACCCCCGCCTTGGAGGCGCAATAAGGGAGGTAGTCCTCGTAAGGGCGGACGGCGGACCAATCGGCGATGTTGATGATTTTCCCGCCGTTTTTTCGCATCTCCTTGGCGGCCGCCTGAGCGCAAAAAAAGCTCCCTTTTAAATTCGCGTCGAGGATCTCGTTCCACTCTTTTTCGGTCACTTGAAAAAGAGGGGTTTTGAAAAAGACCGCTGCGTTGTTGACCAGGACATCCAGCCGTCCGAAGGCTTTGACGGCGTCCCGGACGATCTTTTCGCACTCTTTCGCCTTGGAGATGTCTCCGCTCGCCAGGCGGGCCGCTCCCCCTTTTTTTTCGATTTCCTCGACCACCTTTTCCGCTTCCTTTTTGGAGCGGTTGTAGTGGATGACCACTTGCGCGCCCCGTCCGGCGAGCGCCAGGGCGATCGCCTTTCCCAAGCGACGGGCGGCGCCGGTGATCAGGACGCTCTTTCCTTTGATCTCCATAAAAGATTGCCCCCCGGATTTGATTGGGCTATCATAGTATGAGAAATGTGAAAAGATCAAGTTTGATTTACGGGGCGTTTTCCTGCTACAATGCCCGACTTACCGCGCTGGTATGAGGTGGGATGAGAAAAAGGGGGAAAAAAGAGGGGGGACAAGGAAGCGCGCTGGCGCTGGTGAGCGGAGGGACCGACAGCGCGGTTTTGTTATGGGATCTCTCCACCCGGTTTGACCGGGTGATTCCGTTTTATGTTCAATGCGGCTTCAAGTGGGAGAAGGCGGAGCTTTACTGGCTGCGGCGTTATCTCAGGAAAATATCGCGCAGATCGATCGCGCCGCTGAAAATCGCGGCGCTCCCGTTGCGGGATGTCTATCCGGCCCACTGGAGCCTAAGCGGGAAAAAAGTCCCCGGTTTTGACACGGAAGACGCGGCCGTCTATCTTCCCGGTCGGAACATTCTTCTTCTTTCGAAAGCGGCGGTCTACGCGGCGTTGCAGGGGATCGAAATCATCGCTTCGGGGGTTTTGAAGGGGAATCCTTTTCCCGACAGCGCTCCGGTTTTTTTTAGGACGTTGGAAGTCGCCTATTCGGAAGGGCTTCAAGCCCCTTTGACCATCATCACCCCGTACAATCAGCTCTCGAAAAAAGAGGTGTTGGAACGGGGGCGGGGCCTTCCGTTGGAGCTGACCTTTTCGTGCATCGCTCCCAAGGGGCGCCTTCATTGCGGGAGGTGCAACAAATGCGCGGAGCGGATCCGGGCCTTCCGGTCGTCCGGCTTCTCCGATCCGACCCGGTACGCGTCGGGGCGCCGAGGGAAAGCGGATCTTAAAAATCAATATAGAGGTTGACAAGGGGGGCGTGTTTCAATAAAATAACTCGATCGTCCCAATTTAGGATCACGGTGTGATCCATTTATAATCCATGTAATCATGCAATAAGGAGATGAGAACCGATGAAAGTCATCTTAAAAGAAGATGTCGACAACTTGGGACGGATGGGGGATCTCGTCGACGTGGCCGACGGCTACGCCCGGAATTTTCTCGTTCCCAGAAAGAAGGCGGCGGTCGCCACCACCCGTAACATCAAAACGTTAGATCATGAAAAGCGGGTCGTCGCCGACCGGATCAGGAAAGAAAAGTTCGCCGCGGAAGATCTGGCGAAAAAGATCGGCGCCCTTTCCCTGACCATTCCGGCCCAAGTCGGCGAAGAGGGAAAGCTCTTCGGATCGGTGACCTCCAAGGACATCGCCGAGGCGATGGCGGCTCAAGGAATCGAGTTCGACAAGAGGAAGATTCTCCTCGAGAAACCGATCAAGGAATTGGGGATTTCCCACGTCCCCGTGAAGGTCCACCACGACGTGACCGCGCAGGTGAAGGTGGAAGTGGTCAAATCCGCCGAATGAACTCGCGGGCCGCTTGCCGACCTTCCTTCGCGCGCCCGGCGGCCCTTTCCTTGACTCCCCCCTTGAAAAGTTCTAATATCCTTTCCATGCCGATCTTTTTTTATTCTGCCCTGATTTATCTCGCCCTCTTTTCTTCCGCGGAGGCCAAACCGGTCCATGTCATCACATACGACGGCGTCATCAATCCCGTCTCTTCCGAATGGATCGGTTCTTCGATTGCGGAGGCCGAGCGCGTGAAGGCCGAAGCGCTGATCATCCGACTCGACACCCCCGGCGGGCTCGACACCTCGATGCGGGATATCATCAAGGCGATGATCGCCTCGGAGGTTCCGATCGTCATTTATGTCGCCCCGAGCGGCGGGCGGGCGGCGTCGGCGGGGGTCTTCATTACCCTGGCGGCGCATCTGGCGGCGATGGCCCCCGGCACCAACATCGGCGCGGCGCACCCGGTGGCGATGGGCGGGGGGCAAATGGATGAGGAGATGAAGAAAAAGGTCGAGAACGACGCCGCGGCCTATATCAAATCAATCGCGGAACAACGGGGACGCAACGCGGCCTGGGCCGAAGAGGCGGTGCGCAAGAGCATCAACGTGACCGAGCAGGAGGCCGTGAAGCTGAAGATTATCGACCTCGTGGCCGATGACCTCCCTGCGCTGCTGGCCGCGTTAGATGGCCGCTTGGTGGAAACGAGCGACGGCACGAAACGGTTATC
>DATDON010000411.1:0-2267 GCA_035293225.1 Candidatus Manganitrophaceae bacterium | reverse complement strand
GCGGTGGGGGCCTCAAAAGAACCGGTGAAGAGGAGGCCCGACTCCGTCTCCGTCCGGATGGGGACCCGCCTATTTCTTCGCGACGATCAATATCTGATTGCTCAAATAATTGAAAGGGAAAAAGGTCATCAGACGGCCGATGAGGAGAGCCGCTTTCACGCTCACCCTCGCGATCTTCCCGAGACCGGGCAGCATGACCCCCCTCTTTTTGACGACCGTCAGCCCATGAAAGAGATCCTTCACCTCCCGGGGCCAAATGACCCGTTGATCCCTTCGGACCGCCCAAAGGAAGAGGCCGGCGAAGGGGCTGTTGAACTCCACGATCAACGTCCCTCCCGGTTTTAAAATCCGCGTCAATTCTTGAATCACCGATTTTTGCATCGAAAAGGGAAGGATATGGAAAAACCGGGTCGAGATGATCTTGTCGAACGTGTTGTCATGAAAGGGAAGTTTGAGGGCGTTCGCGGCGGAAAATGAGATATTTTTCAGGCTCTTTTCCACCGCCTTTTGCCTCGCCCGTTCCAACATCTTCCAGGTCAGATCGACGCCGATGATCGACGCCCCTTTCTCGGCCAGGCCGACCGAGACCCTTCCTGTTCCCGTCGCCAGATCCAACACCTTCTCCCTTTTTCTCACTTTCAGAAGATCAAAAAGAATGGCGTTGGTCAATTCGACGTAAAAGCTTCCGGCAAACGTTGAAAAGCGCTTCAAATCATAGACCGGCGCCTCTCGGGTATAATCCGCCTGTTTCAATTTGCTGTACGCTTCCATCACCGTTGGATTCGAATGGCTCTCTTTCATCGCGCGCTCTCCCAAACCGGATTAGATTCTGTGTCTAAAAGATTTACATTTTTCTGGTGGCCGCTTCTTTATTTAGGCTATGCGTAGATGTTGATGCAATTCCGTTTAACGTTTAACGAATAACGTTTAACGTCTTTTTGGCTCCGGCTACGCCGGATTAGAGTAAGAGACGAAAAAAGGCGGGTCGCGGAGACTCCGTTTTTTATTGGATTAAGTATAGCATGTGAGAGGGGTGGGGAAAAAGTGGCGTGAAAATAATCTTAAAAAAAGGAAAGAATTTGAATCAATGTTTCTCGGAGGCGTTTTCTCTCAACGATCATGTCGATCATCCCATGTTCGAGAAGGAATTCGGCCCGCTGAAACCCCTCCGGAAGTTGTTGCTTGATGGTCTTTTCGATGACGCGGGGACCGGCGAACCCGATCAAGGACTTCGGTTCCGCCATGATGATGTCGCCGAGCATCGCAAAGCTGGCGGTCACCCCGCCGAACGTCGGATCGGTGAGGATGGAGATGTAAGGAACCTTCTCGGCCTGGAGCCGGGCGATGGCGGCGCTGGTTTTCGCCATCTGCATCAAGGAGAGCGTCCCTTCCTGCATTCGGGCGCCCCCCGACGATGAGAATAAAATGAGCGGGGTTCGATTCTCTTTGGCCCGCTCCGCCCCGCGCGCGATCTTTTCCCCGACGACCGACCCCATACTCCCCGCCATAAAACCGAAATTGAGAACGCCGAGGACCACCGCACGGTGGTTGATCAGACCCTCCCCGATGACCAACGCGTCGAGCCGGCCCGTTTTTTCCTGGTTCGCTTTAAGACGGTCTTTGTATCGCGTCGTGTCTTTAAAATTGAGGGGGTCGAGCGGGGCCAGTGATTTGTCCCACTCTTTAAAGCTCCCCTCGTCCAACACGATTGAAATCCGCTCTTCCACCGAAATCGGAAAGTGGTAGTCGCACTTGGGACAGACCTTCGCGTTCCGTTCCAACTCTTTTCGATAAATGATCTCCCGGCAGTTGTTGCATTTGACCCAAAGGCCCTCCGGGATCTTCGGTTTTCGGACCTCTTTCTCGGGTTGACTCTCTTTCTTAAACCACGCCATATCGAACCTTTTCCGGAAATGAAAAGCGCCTGGGGAATTTAAAGCAAAGTAGGGGTTCAACAAGTTGAACCCCTACAATGACCACCGCAATGGAGCGACAGGATGTGACACTGCATGTGACGCATCGGTTCGCCGTCACTCTCTCATCCACTCGTTTTTAAGTTCCCATCTCCCAGGAGGCGAGGTATTTTTCCTGCTCTTTGGTGAGCTTGTCGATTTTCACCCCCATCGCCTCCAGCTTCAGACGGGCGATTTCGGCGTCGATCGCGGCCGGAACGGGATAGACCTTCTTTTCGAGTTTCTTGGCGTTTTGGACCATGTACTCCGCGGAGAGGGCCTGATTGGCGAAGCTCATATCCATCACGCTCGAAG
>DATDON010000410.1:0-4030 GCA_035293225.1 Candidatus Manganitrophaceae bacterium | reverse complement strand
GTCGGGTCCGGCAAGGGCGAAGGGGCCGCCTCCGATGGGGGGGCGCCGGGGAGCGTCGCCGGTTCCATCTCCTCCACGACGGGGGGAGCGGCCGGGGTTTCCGCTTCCGGCATGGGAAGGGGCGCCGGAACGGGAGCGGGGGCGGGGTCCGGCGGAGCGCTCTTTTCTAAGAAGAGAGAGGTTTTGAAAAGGGAAAAAAGAAAGACCCCGACAAAACAGAGCGATAAGAGCCCAAAGAGACCCCACCATATTTTTTGAGACGAGACCGGTCGCGCCGGAGGGGGAACGGTCTCCCCCTGAAATGAGGGGGGAGAAGAGGAGGGAGATTGAGAAGTCGCCGGCCGGGATGGTTCTAGAGGAGAAGGGGCCGGCTCGGCATGAAGGGGCGGGTTTGAGATTGGCGGCGCGGGGGCGCCGGCTTCGGTCGAAGCGACGTTGAATTTGGAGAAGAGACGCCGCTCCAGCTCCAATTCTTTTCCGAAAAAGGCCTGGATATAGTTTGTCAGGTTCAGCTGGGCGTACTCCCCCAAGACAATCTCTTCCACGGCGGAAAGCATTTCCAAGGTTGTTTGAAATCGGTCTTTTACATCGACCGCGAGTCCCCGATCCAACAAGGACTGGATCGGCCCCGAGAGATATCCCCTTTTACCCGGCGAGGCTTGGACCGGCTCCGGCGGTTCTCCCAAAAGGTCGCAGAGGATGACGGCGACGGCGTAGAGGTCTGCGCCTGGCGACTCTTCCGCCTGATGGTAGTTCTGCTCCGGCGCGAGATAATGGGAGCGGACGGGGGAGCGAGGGTCTTCCAGCCGGCCCAATCCGAAATCGTTGACCTTCACCTCTCCTTCATAAGTGATGAAAATACGCTCCGGGTGAAGCCCGCCGTGGAAGACCCCTCTGCCGAAGCGGGGGCGCCTCGCGAAATCGAGGGCGAGAAGGATCTGCCGGACAATCAGGAGGGCCATGCCGGTCGGAATCGGTAGATACCGGCTCCGTGAGAGGAGGGTCTGAATTTTTTTCCCGAAGATAAAGGGGTTCAGAAAGTAAGGCACTCCGTCGATCTGGCCGAACTCATAAATCGGGGTAATGTTGGGATGGGAGAGCGACGCGACCCGCGCCGCTTCATCAAGAAACAGAGAGACCCAATCGGCCCGATGGACCACCATCGGGTGAAGTCGTTTGAGGACGAAAATATTATGAGGAGGGGAGATCTCCTGGGCGAGGAAGCTTTCGAGAAACGGGCTCCTCTTCAAAGGTCGAATGAGGTGGTACCGGCCGAAGCGGGGCCCCGCGCCGACCTCCTTTTTTTCCGGAAGGATTTTTTCCATAGGGGCTCGTCAGGCGATCCGACTATAACTCAGAGAATCGATTCTTTCAACAAGAATTTTAGAAAGGAGAAGGCGCCTGCGCGGCGCCGGAGACGGCCTTTTGGGGATCGGATTCCTCAACGGGGAGATTTTCTCCCTTCAGATGGCCGAGGAAGCAGGCGCCGGTTGTGATCCAACCGGCGCAGGCGGCGGTCAGCAGGGCGAGATCGACCGATTCGCCGAACTGGATCCTGAAGATAATCCGATAGAGATAGGCGAGGATGAAAAAATAGCTGCAGGCCATCGTCAGCGCCGGCCAGATGAAAAATTTGAGAAGCGCGGAAAATGAAAGGCGCGATCCGGAGAGCGCGGCGTAAGCGAAGGTCGCCCAGACGGCGCCGACGAGCCCGACCGCGAGCGTTTGGAGCCTCGGGCTGGAGAGGAGGGGGCCCAAGAGCCCTCCTATGGCCCCTCCCGAAAGGATCGCTCCGCCGATAAAAAGGAGGGATGATTTTGGAGCGATCCGCCAAAGCTCGGCAATCGACCGGTCGTCCGGGAAGGTCGTCCTCTTTCTGTTTTCCTCCCGCGCCCGCAGGTAGCCGATCTCGAAGCCGTCCCGCGCGACGGCCGACGCCACGAAGCTGATCAGCGCCGCCCGGAAGGTGTGGTAGCCGAAGAGGAATTCCACCACGCCGAGGATCATCCAGTAAAGTTCGAAGCCGTAAAAGAACCCGACCTTCAGCCCCAACGCCTTCATTTCGCCGCGGCGTTCGCTCCAGAGCCGTCGCCAGGGGAGGCCGATCCCCGCCGCGTAGGAATAGAAGGCGACCGGGACGCAGGCGAGGCCCGCCAGAAGGCCGATCAAGAGGAGATAGAACGCGCGCGTTTCAAAGACGATCGCGTAGGTGATCAAGAGGAAAAAGGGGAAGACCGCCGCTCCCGACAGCAAGAGGACCTTCATTTTTCGGCGCCGGGCCGGCCGGTCGGCCGAAAGCGGCGCCCCGTACAAGACCCGCAATTTCATTCGGTGAAGCATGTTGTTTCGCCGTTTACCGTTTTTGTTTTGACAAGGCCGTTCGCCAGGCGGCCGTCATTTCGTCGTTCACATCGACGAGGATGATTTTCTCAATCGATTTCGACTGGAAGGCGAGCATCTCCTCGATCATCGCCTCCGCCGCCGAGCGCGGAGAGACCCGGCCGACGCCGGTCCCCATGCCGGGAAAGGCTAAAATTTTTGCCCCCTTCGCGTCCGAAAGGGCGAGCGCGGCGCGGACGGCTTTACGAACGTTCTCAACCGGAATCGCCTCGGCCGGCCGGGTCATCGTCGGCGCGTGGAGGATTCCTTTGAACCGGCTCTTTCCGCCCGACGTCAAGGCCGCCCCGCCGACGGGGATCGGGGCTTTCGCGATTGCCTCGGCCTCCACCTCGCTTCCCGCCGCCCGCCGGATCGCGCCGGCGACCCCTCCTCCCATGACGCCGGCGCTATTGGCCGGATTGACGATGAGGTCGGCTTGCGCCTCCAAAAGGCTCCCTTTGACGATCTCGATCTTCATTCTGAAACGGTATTTCTCCGAGTCAAGGGCGCGTCGCCCCTACGGCGTCAATTTGATTGGGGTCACCTTTCCCAACGCGGAGAGCGGCCGGTCGAAACGGCTCTCGTCCCCGACGATGAGGACCACCAGTAGGTCGGGGTTCAGATATTTCTGAGCGACCCTTAAGATATCCCTTTGGGTCACCTTCGCCACGTTCTCCCGGAATCGTTCCAAAAAATCGTCCGGAAGGCCGTAATACTCCAACGACATCTGGCGCCCGACGATCTGGGCCGGGCTGGAAAAAGAGAAAATAAAAGAGTTCAGGAAAGAATCTTTCGCCAGATTCAGCTCTTCGTCCGAGACCGGTTCTTGGCGGATCTTCCGGACGTGTTCGATCATGGCGCCGATCGCCTCGGAAGTCATCTCGGCCCGGGTCTCTCCGAAGAGGAGAAAGAGCCCCCGCTCAAAATTTCCCGGGATGACGGCGCTCCCGACCGAATAGGCGATCCCGCGCCGCGTCCGGATATCGCGAAAGAGCCGGCTGGTGAAACCGCTCCCGCCGAGGATATCGTCCATCACCGAGAGGGCGAAAAAGTCGGGATTGTCCTTTTTAATCCCGAGATGACCGATCCGGATCTGGGTCTGGGAGATCGGCCTCGAGATGTCGTAGATCCCCCCCTCTTTTCGTTCGACGACCGGCGCGACCTTCGGGAAATCGATCTTTTTTGTCTTCCATCCGGCGAAGGCCCGCTCGATTTTGGCGATCATCTCTTTCTTGTTGAAGTCGCCGGTCACCCCCAGAAAGAAGTTATTGGGGGCGAAATATTTCTGGTGAAAGGCGACGAGGTCTCCCCGGACGATCGATCCGACCGTCGCTTCCGTCGCTTCCCGGCCGTAGGGGTTGTCCGCGCCGTAAATGAGCTTGTTGAATTCGCGCCCGGCGATGGAGGAGGGGCGGTCGTTGCGGCGGCGGATCATCTCCAGGGCGTTGTTCTTCGCGATCTGAAGCTTCTCCTCCTCGAAGGCCGGGTTCATCAAAACGTCGACGAAGAGGGCGAGCCCGGCGTCAAAATCTTTCTTTAAGAGATCGAGCGACGCCCCTCCCGCGTCGGGGCCGATCCCCACCGACAACTCCGCCGCCATCTGATCGAGCCTCTCGTCGATCTCATCGCCGGTGAGCCGGCTTGTCCCGCC
>DATDON010000409.1:0-6501 GCA_035293225.1 Candidatus Manganitrophaceae bacterium | reverse complement strand
TCGACCCGTTTTATCTCGATGACCTCACCCCCAAAGACCTGCAACGCCTCCTGGACGAACGGATGGGGTTTCCCTCCATCTTTCTCTTTTTGCCGCAGAGGGGAGGAGGGCGGTTTCGTCTCTTGAAGCGCCACCGCCTCCAGCGCCAATTCTCTTTGAAAATGGGCTTTGAAAAGAGTCGCCAGCCACTTTTTGTTTTCTTCCTTTAAAATCAAGGGGATCAGAAATGCGTCCTTTTCCGCATAGCCTATTTTAACCTTCCGCGCGCCGATTTCCAAGAGGGTCCCCTGTTCCAGATAGGAGCCGAGGTTCGGCCGCTGTTCCTTAATTTCCAAAAGAAGCTTTTCCCATATCGCTCCCTCTTTCGAAGAAGGAAGAGATCTTTCGGAAGGCTCGGAGGGCTTTTGCAGAAGGTGTTCCGCCCCGCCGGAAACCATTCCCCGAAGGTCATCGACCGATTGCTTGGGCGCTCTCGTCGTAACTCCTTTCTGGGGGCTGCCCTCGCCCAACGCTTCCAGCCGCGCCAGAATCTTTTCAATCGGCTGGAGATCGGTGAAGGCCACCGCCTTGAGCAGGGCGACCTCAAAAAGGAGATGGGGATGGGGCGCGCTTCGAATCTCTCCCTGCAAGCGGGAGAAGAGGAAAAAGAGCCGTTGAAGATCGTCTTGAGAAAAAAGGGCCGCTTCGGATCGGATTTCCGAGATCTCTTCGGCGGGAAGATCGATCCAAGCCTCCGCCCCTTCCACCTGTTGCGCGACGATCAAATGCCGCAAATGTTCCATCCAGTCGGATAAAAATTGACGAAGATCATATCCTTGGTCGGCGATCTCTTTGGCCAATCCCAAAATCGTCATCGCGTCTTTCTGATGAATCGCCCGGGCCAGCGTGTGAAACTTCTCCTCGCCGACACGCCCTAAAAGAACAAAGAGGTCCTCTTCCGTGATCGACTCGCCTCCATAAGAGATCGCCTGGTCTAGAAGACTCAATGCGTCCCGCATGCTTCCTTCGGCCGCCTTGGCGATCAAGATCAACCCCCGCTCGCTGAAATGGACTTGACGCTCTTCGGCCACCCGGCGGAGCCGCGCCATCATTTCATGACGCGAAATCCGGCGAAACGTAAAATGCTGGCATCGCGAGAGAATCGTCGAAGGAATTTTATGCGACTCGGTCGTGGCGAAGATGAACACCAGATGGGGCGGCGGCTCTTCCAACGTCTTTAGAAGCGCGTTGAACGCGTTGGTGGAGAGCATGTGGATCTCATCGATGATATAGACTTTATATTTTCCCCGAAGGGGGAGGTATTTCACATTTTCGCGCAATTCCCGAACGTCATCGACCCCCGTGTTGGAGGCGCCGTCGATTTCAATGACATCCACCGATCGCCCTTCCGTGATTTCCCGGCACGAATCACACCGGTTGCAGGGACGGACCCCGGCGCCCGGCGTCTGATCTTTTTTTTCTTGCGCCAAGGGACTGGAGGCTCCGGCGCAATTCAGCCCCTTCGCCAGGATTCGGGCGAGGGTCGTCTTTCCCACCCCCCGAATCCCCGAAAAAAGATAGGCGTGCGCGACCTTCCCATGCTGAATGGCGTTCATCAGCGTCCGCGCCACATGCTCTTGACCGATGACCTCCTCAAAGGTCTGCGGCCTCCATTTTCTGGCTGAAACCTGATATTCCATGAATCGTCCTAAGGCCTTTGATCCGCGGATGGAAGGGCGGAATAGAAGACGCGTTGAGTGGAGAGGCCAGGCGCTCCCGCGGCGCCCAGGAGGGCCTATTTACCGTTGCTTCCTTCCGGATCTGGCGGGGTTCATAAGTTCCAGTCGCACAGGGCCCGACCTCTCCACACAACGCGTCTTGAAGTTTGCTACGTTATATTTCGTTCATCGATATTCGTTATTCGTTATTCGGAGTTTCCTTATTTATTTCACGTTTAACGAATAACGTTTTCCAAACTTGGCGGAGAGAGGGGGATTTGAACCCCCGAGGCAGCTTTTGACCGCCTACACGATTTCCAGTCGTGCTCCTTCAGCCGCTCGGACATCTCTCCAATTATATGTGGGGGCCTGTGCGGCAAAGAAGGAGAGAAGGTCCTCCAATGCCCCCACGCCCCGCGCTCGCGCTGGCAGAGCCAGCCGCTCGCTTTAAATTTTGCTGCGCAAAATTTCATTCATCGTTATTCGATATTCGTTATTCGGAACTTCTTTTTCTTTCACGTTTAACGAATCAACGAATAACGTTTTCCAAGCCTGGCGGAGAGAGAGGGATTTGAACCCCCGGTGGAGTTTCCCCCACATCTGATTTCGAGTCAGACGCCTTCAACCGAACTCGGCCATCTCTCCGTGAAAATCCCGCCGAACCTTTTCTAACGCTCGACCCTCTTTATATCCCTCAAGGCGACAAAAAAATCCCGCAAGAGCCTCTCCGACTCTCCGGCGAGAACCCCTCCGATCACCTCCACCCGATGGTTGAACTTCGGTTCTCGGATCACCTCCAGGACGGAGCCGCAGGCGCCCGCTTTCGGATCGGCCGCGCCGAAAACAAGGCGGTCGACGCGGGCCTGTATCAACGCCCCGGCGCACATTGCGCACGGCTCCAAGGTCACATAAAGGGTTCCGCCCAAGCGCCATCTTTTCAATCGCCGGGCCCCTTCCCTGAGCGCCAAGATTTCAGCGTGCGCGGTGGGGTCCTCATCGCGCTCTTTCAAGTTATGGGCTGCGAAAACGGCCCCCTCGCCGCAAACCAGAACGGCGCCGATGGGGGCTTCCCCTTCGGCGGAAGCCGTTTCGGCCTCGGCCAAGGCCAGCCGCATGAACCGCTCGTCTTGTTCGGTTGGAATCATGCGCTTGAGGTTAGAGGATGAGGGCCATTGAAAAACCACCGTTTTGACGGAAGGAACGCTTCAACCCGAGTGAAAAGGGTCTACCCGATCCGGCGCTGATTGATCCTGAACGCCTCGGGACTCTTTTCCGGTTCGCTCTCTTTTGACCGTGTCGTTGAATTTTAGGGAATTGAGGAGGGATTGTCAAGGTTCACTTTTCTTGGGAATTGGATAAAGAAGGTGGCGCCGTCTCCTCTGGACGATTCGATCCATATTTTTCCTCCCGCCAAATCGACGATCTTCTTCACGATCGACAACCCCACCCCCGTCCCTTCCACTTCGATATCCTTCAACCGATGGAAGACCCCGAAAATCTTCTCCTGATAAGCCGGGTCGATGCCGATCCCGTTGTCCTTCACGTAAAACTCCACCCCCCCTTCCATCTCTCTCCCTCCGATCTCGATCCGGGGCCGCGGCTGATCTCCCATGAATTTCGCCGCGTTCGTGATCAGATTCTGAAACAGCTCTCTCAACTCCACACGCTCCCATGTAAAACGAGGAAGAAACCCTTGAACGACGATTTCGATTCCTTTTTTCTTAAAATAATCCCGATGAATCTCTACAATCTCCTCCACCACGGTTTCTGCGTCGCTCATCTCAGGCTTCTCCGACTTTTTCCCGACCCTTGAGAGGGTCAGAAGCCCATTGATCAATTCTTCCATGTAATTGGCGTTGGCCGTGATCCGCCGCAGATAGTGTTTCCCTTTTTCGTCCACCTTGTCGCCGTGGTCTTCAAGGAAGATCGTCGCCATCCCCTGCATCGACACCACCGGCGATTTCAAATCGTGCGAAACGGTGTAGACAAACGTCTCCAACTCCGAAGTCCTCCGTTTAACTTCCTCTTCTAAATTTGTGTGGGCCAAGGCCAACTCTTCGCTCATCCGGTTAAAGCTTCGGGCCAGATCGCCCAGCTCGTCTTTTGATGAAACGGGGACCTGGGTCTGATATTCGGCCCGGCTTATTTTTTCCGTTCCTTCCGAGAGGAGCCGGACCCGCCGGAGGATACTCCGCATCATCAGCAAGGCCAGGCAGAGCGCCGCGCCGCCGGCGGCGCCGATGATTAAGGTCACCTGCCGGGTAATACGGCGCTCCGTCTCCAAAGCCGACCCGATCGGAAGCCCCAGCCGCAGAACGCCGAGCCGGGTGGTCTCTTTCAACTCACTCCCTCCAAAAAGAAGGAACTCTTCGCCGGAACCGGCCCGTCGCACGGACCAAACCGGGATCGAAACATCCAATACCGGCTGAGCGCCCTCTTTCATCTCCCGGGACACAGGGCCCTCCGACCGAAGCGCCTTCAGGGTGACATCGTCACGGTATATTTTCCCCTTTTCCACCACATTGGTATGGGCCAGCACACGCCCTTCCTGATCCAGGGCAAGGGCGTAAACAGCGCCGCTCCGTTTCAAGGTAAGCTGCAGAAGCGATAAAATCAGATCTTCGTCCCCGGTTCGGTAACTCATCGTCATTTCCGAAGGGAGATTGACTTCGTTCAAGAGGGCCCTCTTCGCCGTTTCCTGGAGGAGAACGGAATGGACCGCCCGCTTCGAAAGGAAAATAATGAGCCCTCCTAAAAGAAGGAAGAGAGAGATAAAGAAGATCAAGAACTTGGTCTGAAGCTTCATGGCAATACCTTATCGGCATTCTCAAGCGCCCTCGACGGAATCTTAAGGCCCGCTTTTTCAGCGGACGTGACGCTGAGGGTGACCTCCGGCTTTTCGGGATAAAGGGCGCCTTGGATCGGCTCCCCAGCCAACGCGTGACCGGCGGCGATGGCGGCCGCCCGGCCGATTTCACGAAAACTGCTTGAGATGGAAGCGGTCCCCCCTTGTTCCACCAGTCCCGCGGTGGGAACATACAAAGGGATCTGATTCGACCAGGAAAATTCCTTGAGCGCTGAGAGGCTCTGGGCGCCGATGAGAAGGGGATCGGGAAGGAGCCAGAGCGCGTCCACGCTTCCATAAAATAGCTCCCTCAACCGATCCGGAAATTCGTTCGGTCCGCCTAAACGCTCCGATAAGATCTTGATTCCGAAAGAAGGGGAGATTCTCTCTGTCTCCTCAATGTATTCCTTCATAGAAGTGGAGGCCCAGAAGGCGGCCAGCCGTTTGAGCGTCGGCTGGATTTCTTTGAGTCTCGAAAGGACCGAGGCGGGGGGCGGAAGCATTTGAATCTCAATGAGTCGGCCCTTTCGCCCTTTAAGGTCGAGCCGGGTCCCCGGCGCCATGCAATAGATCAATATCACCTGGTCCGGGTAGGTCCATTGGGCGGCCTTTCCCCCGAAGGTGACGACGAGACGGGTCTTGTCGCCGATCTTCGGGTCGCGTTCGGAAAGATTGAAGAGGGAGACCGGCCGCTTGAAAGATTCTTGGAACCCTTCAAAAGCCTCCCGGTACGGCCCCAAGTCGGAGCTTAAGACCGCGATCACCTCTTGCGTCCGCCCGATGACCGGAAAAACGATCGACAGCGCGGCGGCCACGGCATAAAAGAACCCTTTTTGCGCCGGAAATGAAAAAATAGGTTTCCTTCCTTTAAAGTATCCTTATTCCCAGAAGAAATTCTCCACGTTCCAAACGATTTCCATCCTGAAAAGGTATCAAAAATTGAAAGGCTGTCAAGAAAAGTGAAACAGGGGGGCGCGAAACATCCTAAGCATCTATGTTGAGGAAAGATCAATCGCAACGGAGGGACGTCGTCCGGATATCGGGCCTAGGATCGAGCGCTCATCAGGTTGACAAAGACCTCCACCACGCGCGGATCAAACTGAGAGCCCGCGTTTCTCCGCAACTCGGCGATCGCTTCCTCCTCGGTCATCTTCGGCCGGTAAGGGCGGACCGAGATCATGGCGTGGTAGGCCTCCACCGCCCCGAGAACGCGCGCCAGAAAAGGGATCTCTTCCCCTTTCAGTCCGTTGGGGTAACCTCCGCCGTCGTAGCGCTCATGATGATAGAGGATCGCCGGCAAGACCGATTCCAGCTTCGTCGATCCTTTAATCAGCATCTGCGCCAGGCCGGGGTGCGCCTGGATGATTTTTTGTTCCTCAATCGAGAGGGGCCCCGGCTTATTGAGAAGGGTGTCGGGAACGCTCACCATTCCGATGTTATGAAGCAAGCTGGCGAGGCGGAGGCTCTCTTTCTCTTCCTCGCTTAAATTGAGCGCGTCGGCAAGGAGGATCGCATATTGCGTGACGCCGTCGGTATGCCCCCGGGTGTAGGGGCTCTTCGCGTCGATCGCGGTCGCAAGGTCCCGAATCGTCTTCATTTTTGGATCCATCAGAAGCTCACTCAGCTTTTCTTGATCTTTTTCGATGGCCGATTTCAATGTTTCACCATAGCGACAGGCGGTGTTCCTCCCGGCTTTCTTTGCGAAATAGAGCGCCTGATCGGCCGCGATGATTAAATCCTCGCGTTTTACGGCGTCCACGGGAAAAGAGGCGATACCGATGCTGACCGATAAATGGGCGAGATGGCCGTTGGGCGCGCTGAAAGGGCTTGCCTCTATCGATTTGCGAATCCGCTCGGCCACCAATTTCGCCTTTTCCCCAACGGTCTCCGGCAAGATAATCGTAAATTCTTCCCCCCCGTATCGGGCCGGAAGATCAACCGTTCGAATACATCTTCGGA
>DATDON010000408.1:0-3179 GCA_035293225.1 Candidatus Manganitrophaceae bacterium | reverse complement strand
AAGGGGGCACGACATCTCTCTTTGGGTTTATGAGAAAGAGCTGGCCGAGATCATCCGGGAGCGGCGCGAAAACAGCGTCTATCTGCCGGGGGCCCTCCTGCCGGAGTCGCTCTTCGCCGGCTCTGACCTCCAAGAGACGCTGAAGGGGGCCCGGTGGGTCCTCTTCGCCGTCCCCTCCCACGTGGCGCGCGGCGTTCTGGTCCAGGCCCGGCCTTTCATCGGTCCGGAGGTTCCGATCATCAGCGCCGCGAAGGGGATCGAGCGAAAAAGCCTGCTGTTGATCTCGGAGGTGATCCGCGAGGCGCTCCAGCGGGAGAACACGGACCGGATCGCGGTCTTATCGGGGCCGAGCTTCGCCGCCGAGGTGGTCCTGGAGTATCCGACCGCCGTCTCTTTGGCCTGCGCCGATACCCGATTGGCCGCGCGGATCCAAAACGCCTTCTCCACCCCGTTCTTCAAGCTCTTTTTAAGCCGCGACCTGACCGGCGTCCAGCTCGGAGGGGCGTTGAAGAACGTGATCGCCCTGGCCGCCGGCGGATCGGACGGCCTGGGGTTCGGCTATAATACCAAATCGGTATTGATCGCGAGGGGGCTTTCGGAGATCGCCCGGCTCGGCGTCGCCATGGGGGCCGACGTCAACACCTTCTACGGCCTCTCCGGCATGGGAGACCTCATTCTCACCTGTACCGGAGCGCTTTCCCGCAACCGGAAGGTCGGCCAGGAGATCGGGGCCGGCGTTCCCCTGCCGGAGGTCCTGAAAGAGATGAAGATGGTCGCCGAAGGGGTCCACACCGCCGAGTCGGCCTTCGAACTGTCGCAAAAATACAAGGTTCGAATGCCGATCGTGGAGGAGATTTATCAGGTCCTGTTCAAGGGGAAATCGCCGAGACAGGCGGTGATGGACCTGATGGAGATGGCGCGGGGGGATGAGATTCCGCTCGAAGTGAAAAAATCGGGGAGGAAATGACCTCCGGGAAATGGTTGTGACCTTTAGGGAATGGTTGCAGGTAGAACGGAAACCGGAGGCGAAACGAAAACCATGACCTTCAGGAAATGGTTTGAGGCGAAACGAAAACCATGACCTCCGAAGTCGGATCAGGGCCGGTCGCGCTTCTCCTGACGGTCATGACGTTTATCGGGACGATCGCCATTCTCTTATACGGGCTCCAGCTCGCCGGGGCGGGGCTCCAGGAGGTCGCCGGGGCCCGCTTTCGGGCGATGATCGCCTCGGTGACCCAGAACCGGATCGTCGGCGCGGGGGTCGGGGCCCTTCTGACCGCCATCATCCAGAGCAGCAGCGCGACGACCGTCCTCCTGGTGGGGGGCGCCAGCGCCGGGGTCATTCAACTCTCCCAGACGATCCCGATCATCCTGGGGGCCGACATCGGGACCACCCTCACCGTCCAACTCCTGGCGTTTCGGATATACAAGGTCGCGCCGTTGATGATCGCGCTCGGGTTTTTCGTTCAATTCGTCGGGAAGCGGAAGCGGGTCCGGTCGATCGGGCTGGCGACCCTCGGCTTCGGCTTCATTTTTTTCGCTCTTCAATTGATGATCGAAACGATGCGGCCGTTCCAGTCCGAACCGTGGGTCGTCGATCTGTTGAATTCGGTCGACAGCCGGCCTTTTCTGGCGATCTTGATCGCGGCCTTGTTGACCGCCCTCTTCCACAGCAGCGCGGCGACCCTCGGCATCGCCATGGCGATGGGGGCGCAAAATCTGATGACACTGAAGACCGCCCTTCCGATCATTCTCGGGGCGAACATCGGGACCTGCGCGGCGGCCTGGATCGCCTCCCTCGGGGCGCCGGTGGAGGCGAAACGGGTCGCCATCGCCCATGTCCTCTTTAAAATCTTGGGGGTCCTCCTGGTCTTCCCCTTCCTCCCCCCCTTCGAGGCGTGGGTCGAAGGGATCGGCGGGTCGCTTCCCCGCCAGATCGCCAACGCGCATACCTTTTTCAATTTCGGCCTCGCCCTCTTGTTTCTTCCGTTGTCGGTTCCTTTCGCCAAAGCGGTCACCCGGCTCGTCACCGCCCTCCCCGCCGAAGAAGATCTCTCCAAGCCGAAGTATCTCGATCCCAAACTGCTCGAGTCCCCCTCTTTCGCCCTGGAGCAGGCGACGCGCGAATCGCTGCGAATGGCCGAAATCGCGCAGGGGATGTTCAAAGATATCCTCCGCGTCTTTATCGAAAACAACCAGGAGCTGATGGAGGATATCGAAAAGCGGGAAGGGGCGCTCGATCACCTCAACCGGGAGATCAAACTCTACATTACGCGGCTCTCGGAGAACGCCCTCTCTCCGGAACAATCGGCGCGGGAGATGGCGATCCTGGGGATCATCAACGATCTGGAGAATATCGGCGATATCATCGATAAGAATCTGATCGAGCTGGCCCGGAAAAAAGTCTACACGGGGGGGCGCTTTTCCAAGCAGGGGATGAAAGAGATGACGGAGTTTCACGAAATGGTCTTGCACGATTTGAAGTCGGCGATCTCCGCCTTCGCGACGCAGAACCGCGAACTGGCGGAGAAGGTGATTAAAGAGAAAGGGCGGCTGCAACAGCGGGAGCGGGAGCTTCGCGCGGCCCACATTCACCGCCTTCATCTGGGGGTCTCGGAAACGATTGAGACGAGCGCCATCCATCTCGATATTTTGACGAACTTGAAAAGAATCCGGTCCCACATCACCGGCATCGCCCATTCGACCCTTCAAGGGGGCGCCCCGGCGTACAAATGAACCGAGAAGCGATCAAAAAACTGTTGGAAGAGATCCGAGCGGGGGAACGGTCGGTCGCGGAAGGGATCGATCGGCTCAAACATCTCCCCTATGAGTCGCTCGGGTTTGCGACGCTCGACCACCATCGGAGCGTGAGGCAGGGATTTCCGGAGGCGGTTTTCTGCGAGGGGAAAACGGAGCGGCAGGTCTTGGAGATTCTCGAAAAAATGGAGGCGGCCCACACCCCCCTCCTGGCGACCCGGGCCGCTCCCGCCCTCGCCGTCAAGATTCTGGAGAAATTTCCGAACGCGGAATACCGTCCTCTGGGGCGCGTGGTTCTGTTCCGAAGCGGATCGATTCAACGGCGGCCCGGAGAGATCGCGCTGATCACCGCCGGGACGGCGGATGTCCCGGTCGCCGAAGAGGCGAAGGGGACGGCGGAGTTCCTCGGTTACCGCGTGGCC
>DATDON010000407.1:0-2909 GCA_035293225.1 Candidatus Manganitrophaceae bacterium | reverse complement strand
GGCGCGCAACTGACCATTAAAGCCATAAAAAATATGAAGATCGACATGAAACCTCCCCGAACGGCGACATTATAGTTTATCTTTGATATAAAGTCAAAACTATGCTAGATTTTATCGAAATTTAGGCGCCTTCTCCATGAGAATCATATCAGGAGATCTCAAAAGACGAAGACTCCTTGTCCCCCCCGGCCGATCGGTCCGCCCCACTTCCGATAAAGTCAAAGAGGCCTTATTCAACATCCTTTCCGACCGGATCGAAGGGGCGGCCTTTTTGGATCTTTACGCCGGCGCCGGCTCGATCGGCATCGAAGCGATCAGCCGGGGCGCTCGGGAGGTAGTTTTCGTTGAAGGGGACCCAAAAGCGCTCCACTACCTCAAAAAGAACCTCGCCGACCTCGGAATCGAAGGAAAAGCGAGGGTCGTTTTCAAAGGGGTCTCTGATTTCTTGAAAAAAGAGAGGGGGGGCCCTTTTGATCTCATCTTTTTAGATCCTCCCTACCAGAGCGATGAAATCGAAAAAACGTTGCCAATACTGGCGGAGGGTGATATGATAACCGACAAAGGGATCGTCATTATCGAGCATTTTCATAAGAAACAGGCGCCCGAAAAGATCGGGCGTTTGAATCTGCTCAGGAGATGTAAATACGGAGAAACGGCCCTCTCTTTTTATGTCAAAGAGTGAAAAACTGAAAATTGCGGTTTACCCCGGCACATTTGATCCCATCACCAATGGGCATATCGATATTATCAGACGCGCTTTACGTATTTTTCCTCACCTGATTGTCGCGGTGGCGCCGAATCCTAAAAAAACCCCTCTCTTCAGTCTGGACGAACGCCTTCAAATGATCCGCCAGGCGACGGAGGGATTGGCCGATCTAACGGTTGAAGCATTCAGCGGGCTGCTGACCCACTATCTGCGGCGTAAAGGCGCCACGGCGATCATCCGGGGGATCCGGGCCGTTTCCGATTTTGAATTTGAATTCCAGATGGCGTTGATGAACCGGAAACTCGATTCCGACATTGAAACGGTCTTTTTAATGCCGAGCGAAGAATATTCTTATTTGACGTCCACCTTGATTAAAGAGGTCGCCAGCTACGGAGGGGACGTCTCCGATTTTGTCCCCAAAGGGGTCACCGATAAATTATCGGAAAAATTCCCGGCGAGAGAACAATGAAATTCGCTCAACGAATCAGTCAGATCAAGCCTTCTCCGACGATGGCGATGGCCGCCAAGGCGAAAGCGATGGCGGCGAAGGGGATCGAGGTCACCGACTTCGGCTTGGGAGAGCCCGACTTTAACTCGCCCGACGTCGCCCGGGAGGCGGGGATCCGCGCCATTCGTGAAGGATACACAAAATATACCCCCCCCTCGGGGAGCGATGAGCTGAAAGAAGCGATCGTCCAAAAATTAAAAAACGAAAACGGTCTTGACTATGAAAAAAAAGAGGTGATCGTCTCCTGTGGGGCGAAACACACCCTTTATAATATCGCGCAGGTCCTTTTTGAACGGGGGGATGAGGTGATCATTCCCGCGCCGTATTGGGTCTCTTACCCCGATCAGGTTTTGTTGAACGACGCGGCGCCGGTGATCGTGGAGACCCGGGAAGAGGACCAGTTTTTATTGACCCCGGAACGGCTCCGAAAAGCGATCTCCCCCCGGACGAAGGCCCTGATTTTGAATTCTCCCTCGAACCCGACGGGGTCGGCCTATTCCGCCAAACAATTGGAAGGGCTCGCGGAGGTTTTGATTTCGGCGCCGATCTGGATCGTCTCGGACGAAATTTACGAAAAATTCATCTATGACGGCGCGGTCCACACCAGCGTCGCGGCGCTCCACCCGGATCTGAAGCGGAAGACCCTCGTCGTGAACGGCGTTTCAAAGGCCTATTCGATGACGGGATGGAGAATCGGTTACGCGGCGGGCCCGAAGGAGGTCATCGAGGCGATGGGGACGGTTCAAAGCCAAAGCACCTCCAATCCGACTTCCATTTCTCAAAAAGCGGCGGCGGCGGCGTTGTTGGGGGGGGCCTCATTCATCAAAACCATGGTCGCGGAGTTCGACAAAAGAAGGGGGCTCGTGGTCGAAAGACTCAACCGCATTCCGGGTATTCGCTGCCCCCGCCCCACCGGAGGCTTTTATGTTTTTCCGAACGTGAAGGGTTTGATGGGAAAACAAGCGGGCGGTTATCAGATCAACAACTCTTCCGATCTGGCCCTTTTCCTGCTGGAAGAAGGGCGCGTCTCCACCATCGCGGGAGAGGCCTTCGGAGCCGACGGCTATCTGAGGCTCTCGTACGCGGTCTCGCAGGAGATATTGGACAAAGGGCTTCGTCAACTTGAAAACGCTGTTTCGAAACTTCGATAAAGAGCGCCGCGCCTATTTCGCGCCTGTTTAATGATTTGCAACAAGGAGGTGGTTGTCTTGCCGGTCTACGAATACGAATGTGAAAAATGCAAGAAACGTTTCGAGCTTCTACAAAAAATGGCCGATCCCCCACTCGCCGAATGCCCCGACTGCAAAGGGAGGACGCATAAAATCATCTCATCCCCTTCGGGTCTTCTCTTCAAGGGAAGCGGCTGGTATGTCACCGACTACGGCAGGAAAAATAAATCGGGCGCCGATTCAAAGGGAAACGAGGCTCCTTCTCCGTCGGGAGGAGAAACCGCCCCGAAAGGAAACACGAAAGAGACTGCTCCCGCCCCGACTCCCAAAAAAGATTAAAACCGCTCTCTCCATTCTCAAACTCTTTGGGAAATCGCTAGCGCCCTTCTCCCTCTTTGAGAGTTTTATCCTCCGAGGCGGGAGGAGGAGGGATCGGCGCCGGGGCTTTCCGGCCGGCGGATGCCATCCGGATGGAACGGGCGGTCAACTTCCCTTCCTTCTCGGTCATTCCAACCACCACTTTATC
>DATDON010000406.1:0-4939 GCA_035293225.1 Candidatus Manganitrophaceae bacterium | reverse complement strand
CATACCTCAATGACATACGGTTTGGTCGCGCTGGGGGTGATTGCGTTTAAGGCTGCGGTGATGGTCGTATAATTTCCACCGCTCTTCGCCACCACGATCTGGGCGTTCGGGGCGGCCGCGAACGCGTTATCGGCTATCCATCTATCCATCCATCAAGAACAACACTCCTAAAATCTGCATGAAGATTTTCAGTTTCGTGTTTCGCATGGTTTAGTCTCCTCTCGGTTTTAAAGTGGAATATCGGTTGAGGGTCCTCGGCGCCCGCAGACCCAGGAAGTAATATTCCTGATGCGCAAGAGGGTTGTACCATAGCGGGTTATGGCTGTCAAATTTTTTGCGGTTTGACTAAAATGAAATGTGACAAAAAATCGGGGCGCCTTATTCCCGGCGCTGGAGGTCGATGACAAATACCGATTTCGGATCTTCCTCATGCCGGATTTCGTCGATCTTTTCTTTCTTCCCCTTCCCCATGAAGAGGCGGTTGGGGCAGTTGATGACGACGCCGTCTTTCCCGCCGACGTTTTGGTAGGCGTGGACCACCCGTTCGGGAACGATGACGACCGCCGGGGAATCTTCTCCGACGACGAACTCCATCTTGTTCCGGTAGGTGGGGCTTTTCTCCCGGTTGTCCCAAAGGGTGATCTTGAAGTTGGACGGGCCGATAAAGCAGAAATAGTCGGTCTGCTCGACATGCTCGTGAGGGCCGCGCGTGACGCCGGGGAGGCTGAGCGAGAGGTAAGACATGACCGGCAGGATCGATGGGGCGATCTCGTCCTCCCGAAAGAGTTCGGAGAGCCATCCCCGCTCGTCCATGTATTTCTTCAACGGCCGGATCTCAACCCCTTCGATGTTTCCTTTCTTGAACATGATCTCTCCTTACATCGAGCGGATAAACCTTTTGAGCGCCGTCTCCCAGGGCGGCATCGGCCTTCCCAATTCTTTAGCCGCTTTCGCCGTCGATAAGACCGAGTAGGCCGGCCGCCTCGCCGGCCGGGGAAATTCGGCGCTTTTGCACGGGACGACTTGGGTCGGGAGGCCGGCCTCCTCGATGATCCGGCGGGCGAAGGCATACCAACTGCACTGGCCGGCGTCGGCAAGATGGTACGTTCCGGAAGCCCCTTTTTGAATGAGGGCGACCGTCGCCTCGGCGAGGTCCTCGGTCCAGGTCGGGGCGCCGACCTGATCGTCGACGACCCGGAGCGTCTCTTGTTTTTCGGCCAGACGGAGAATGCTCTTCACGAAATGATTTCCTCCTTGGCCGTAGAGCCACTGGGCGCGGATCAACAGATATTTTTTAAGATGTTTCCGGAGCAGGCGCTCCCCTTCCCATTTGGAGGCGCCGTATACATTGATGGGATGGGGCGGGTCTTCCTCGTCATAAGGCCGGTTTTTGGTCCCGTCGAAAATATAATCGGTGCTGAAGTGGACGAAATCGGCGCCTGCTTTCCCGGCCGCTTCCGCCAGAGCGCCGACCGCGGTTCCATTGACGGCGAAGGCGAGATCCCTTTTCGCTTCGCACTCATCGACGCGGGTGAAGGCGGCGCAATTGATGATCAGCGCGGGATTGAACTTCAAGATCGCCTCTTGAACCTTCCGGGGGTCGGTGATGTCCAGTTCTTCCTTCCCGGCGGCCCAGACCTCCCATCCTTCCGGTATTTGATTCAGGATCGCCCGAGCGAGCATCCCTCCGGCCCCGGTCACCAGGACTTTCACAGCGAGGCCCCGTAAATTTTTTCGTACATCTCGCGATAGACGCCTGACTTTATCCGCTTCCACCAGGCGGCCTCTTTTTGATACCAGGCGACCGTTTTCTCCAGGGCCGTTTCAAATGGGTAGGCCGGAGCCCAGCCGAGCTCCTTTCGGATCTTCTCCGGATTGATCGCGTAGCGGCGGTCATGGGCCGGGCGGTCCTTAACCGGCCGGATCAGAGATTCCGGCTTGTTCAACATTTTTAAGATGAGATGGATGACCTCCAGGTTGTTTTTGTCCCCTTGTCCGCCGATATTATAAATCTCCCCCGGTTTTCCGTGGTGGAAGACCCGGTCGATCGCTTCGCAATGGTCGAGGACGTAGAGCCAGTCCCGGACGTAGAGGCCGTCGCCATAAAGCGGGATCGGTTTGTCCTCCAGGGCGTGGGTGATCGCCAGCGGGATCAGCTTTTCGGGAAATTGATACGGGCCGTAATTGTTCGAGCAGCGGGTGATCATCGCCGGCAGGGCGTAGGTCTTGTGATACGAAGAGACCAAGAGATCCGATCCGGCCTTGCTTGCGGAATAGGGGGAGCTGGGGGAGAGGGGATCGGTTTCATTGAAAAAGCCTTCCGGGCGGCTGCCGTAGACCTCATCGGTGGAGATATGAACAAAGCGGCGGTGTTGATATTTCCGGGACGCCTCGAGCAAAACATACGTCCCGTAGACGTTCGTCTTGACGAATTCATCCGCGTTCAGGATCGAACGGTCGACGTGGGTTTCGGCCGCGAAATGGATGATCGCCTCCGTCTCCTGCGCCAAACGGTCGACTAAATTGGAGTCTGCGATGTCTCCTCTGACAAAGCGGTGTCTCGGATGGTTTTCGAGGCCGCTTAAATTTTCGAGATTGCCCGCGTAGGTCAGCTTGTCGAGATTGACGACGGAGGTGGAGGGATACCGCTCCAGAATATAACGGACGAAATTGCTTCCGATAAAGCCGGCCCCCCCCGTGACGAGAATCTTCATCGGCTTCTTCAACTCAACTCGATCTGGCTTTGGTCGCCGATAATGAATTTGTGCGTCCTCGGCTTCGCCTTTCCTCGAAAAAGTTCCACCTCCCGGCCGAGAAGGCTTCTTTCGATCCGGACGTCGATGTCGGTGATCTTGCACCGCTCCAGAATGACACTATATTCCAATTCGCTGTTTCTGATCTCGCACCCGTAGTAAATGGAGGTGTAGGGACCGATATAGCTGTTTTCGATCAACGTCCCTTCCCCGATGATCGCGGGGCCCCGGATCTGGCTGTGAATCACCTTGGCCCCTTTCTCAAGGACGACCTTTCCGCGCAGGTCGCTCTTCGCGTCGACCGCTCCCTCCGGCGGAGCCTGATCCGGGCTTTCGATGATCTGGTCGAGCGCGAACCGGTTCGCTTCCAGCAGATCTTCAGGCCGTCCGGTGTCTTTCCACCAGCCGGTGATTTCCGAATAGTCCACCTTAAAACCGTTTTCGATGAGATATTGATTTGCGTCGCTGATCTCCAATTCCCCCCGCCCGCTCGGCCGGATCGCCTTCACCGCCTCAAAAATATGAGGGTCGTAGATATAAATTCCGGTCACGGCGTAGGGGCTCTTCGGTTTTTGAGGTTTCTCTTCGATTCCGATAATTTTTCCGTTTTTTAGTTCCGGTACGCCGAATCGCTCCGGCTCTTTGACCCTGGAAAGGAGAAGATGGCAGTCGGCGCCGTTTTCGTTGAACGCCTTTACGAAGGGGTCGAGCCCGCCGGCGATGACGTTGTCCCCGAGATAAAAGACGAACGGCTCTTTTTTTATAAAGTCCTCCGAAATCTTGACCGCGTGGGCCAACCCGGCCGGCTTTTCTTGAAGAATATAGGTGATCTTCGCCCCCCACGGCTTTCCGTTTCCGAGGGAGGCCTTTAACTCCTCATAAGTCTCCGGATTGACCACCATCCCGATCTCTTTGATTCCGACGGCGACAACCGCCTCGATCGCGTAATGGATCATCGGCTTGTTCGCGATCGGGATGAGATGTTTATTCCGGGTGTGCGTAATCGGCCGAAGCCGCGTCCCCCGTCCGCCCGCCGTGATCAACGCCTTCATCGATCCTCGCTTTCACGCTGCGGCGATCGGGTCCGCCGATACCTGTTTTCCAAGGGAAGAGTAAAAACGGAAGAGGGATAAGGGATAAGGGTTGAGGAAAGAGATACCATCAAGGGGTCATGATCCATG
The DNA here is from genome assembly GCA_035293225.1 of Candidatus Manganitrophaceae bacterium. Lineage (GTDB taxonomy): Bacteria > Nitrospirota > Nitrospiria > SBBL01 > Manganitrophaceae > DATDON01. Next base: position 1,005 of record DATDON010000406.1, on the reverse strand, counting down.
AAAACAGTTTTTGCCAGCCTCATCACAGATGATATACATATCAAATATGGATCGATATTGCAAGAATTTGTAATGATTCAGAATCTGACAAATCTCTCATTTTCTGATAGACTGAGCGCTCCCGCCCGGCCTCGGTTTTCTCGGGGAGGAGGGTTCGATTTTGGGGGTCCACCGTCAACTGAAGTCCGATTTATGACACGTAAACTTGGCGCCAAGGGGAGGGGGAAGAAGGAAATAGACCGACCTCAGCATCCCCTTTTCTACTTTTTCATTCTCCTGGCCCTCGCCGCCGTCGTCTTGGCCCTTTATTGGAGGGTGGGGAATTATGAATTTATCAACTACGACGACCCATCGTATGTGACCGAAAATCCACATGTCCGGGAAGGGCTGACCCTGGAAGGGTTCTTCTGGGCGTGGACGACCACCTACTCGTACAATTGGCATCCGCTCACCTGGCTCTCCCACATGGCCGATGTCTCGTTCTACGGATTGAACCCGAAAGGCCACCATCTAACCAATCTATTTTTCCATATTGCGAACACCCTCCTTCTCTTTGAAGTCCTCCGGCGGATGACCGGGGCGCTCTGGCGTAGCGCCTTCGTCGCCGCCCTGTTCGGGATTCATCCGCTCCATGTCGAGTCGGTCGCCTGGGTGGCCGAACGGAAAGATGTCCTCAGCGCCTTTTTTTGGATTCTGACGATGGGGGCCTATTTCTATTACACGAGACGCCCGAATGTCGTCCGGTATCTTTTGATGACCCTGTCGTTCGCCCTCGGGCTAACCGCGAAGCCGATGTTGGTGACTCTCCCTTTTGTTCTATTGCTGCTCGATCATTGGCCGCTCGGCCGGCTCAGGAGCGGGGGGCGGAACGTCTTTCTGGAGAAGGTCCCTCTTTTCATGTTGACGGGGGCGTCGAGCGTCATCACCTATATCGCCCAGCAAAGAGAGGGGGCCGTCATCTCTTTCGAGGAATTCCCCCTCGGAATCCGCGTTTCAAACGCCTTT
>DATDON010000405.1:0-3411 GCA_035293225.1 Candidatus Manganitrophaceae bacterium | reverse complement strand
ATCGGCGTACCGCGCGACAATTTCGTCGGTTCGGTCGTTCGACCCGTCCGAAACCACCACGATCTCCAATAATTCGTTCGGATAATCCAACGCCAGCGCGTTTTGAATTTTTGCTTCGATCACCCCCTCCTCGTTATAGGCCGAAATGAGGAGAGAGACCTGGGGGGCAAACGGCGCGCGCCTTTCCGGCCGAGGCGCCGATTTGAAAAGGGCGATGACCCATAGGATCATCGGATAACCGAAGTAAGCGTAAAAGATCATGAAGAGAGAAAACCAGAAGATAAATTGAGTTATCGTCATCATAAAGATAAACCAAGCCGACTAACAGGATGGGACGCTGCGCGTGACGGCCCGGTCGAACCCCCCTCCATGTAACATTCATGCCAGGTCTGGAAGATCAGCAAGGACCAGATCAGAGCGCCGTGGTCTTCCTTGCCGCGATCATGCTCCGCCAAGATATCCCGGACGGTATTCGCGTTGAACAATCCGTGTCTTTCCAGACTTTTCTCGGATAACTTTTCCGAGGTCAGGCGCCGCAAATCTGTCCTAAGCCATTGCGCCATCGGCCCGACAAACCCCTGCTTTTTGCGGCGGAGAATCTCTTTCGGCAGGAGGGAGGAGACCCCTCTCTTCAGGAGATATTTTTTCTGAAAGTTTTTCATCTTGATCTCGGGAGGGATCGTCGCGCAATATTCCAACAACCGATGGTCCAAGAAAGGGACCCGGACTTCCAGGGAATGGCGCATGCTCAACCGGTCCGTGCAGGCGAGGATGTCCTCCGGAAGGTACGTTTTGATATCGCAGTAAAACGCCTTGTTCAAAGGATCTTCCGCGTTCGGCGAATCGAAATGGCTCAAAAATCTTTTTTTGGCGGCGTCGAATGCCGCGCGATAATCGCCGGCGGATTCCGAAAAAAGACTTCCTTCGTGGCGCGGGCTTATTTTTGAAACATACCCAAGGTACCGTCGGCCGGGGTCGGCGGAGGACGATCGGACGAACCGCTTCAGATGGTTCACCCGGGCGCCCGCGGCGTATCGCTCCGGCAGGGCGCCGATCAATTTTCCGACGACGTTCTCCCGGATCATTCCTGGAATCTTCTCATACAGGCGGCTCAATTGAAAACCGAGATAGCGCTCGTAACCGCCGAACGCCTCGTCCCCTCCCAGCCCCGATAAAGCGACGGTCACTTTTTTCCGCGCCATCTCGGAAATGAAATAGGTCGGGATCGCCGCGTCGTCGGCGAACGGCTCATCGAACGATTCGACGATTTCGCCCATTAAACCTTCCAGGTCGGGAGAGACCTCATATTCCTGGTGATCGGTCCGGTATCGGTCGGCGACGAGCTTGGCGTATTTGCGCTCGTCCTCGAACCGGCCGATGTCCCCCCCAAAACCGATCGTGAAGGTGTTGACCGGCCCCTCCGTTTCCCGGCTCATCAAAGCGACCACGGCGCCGGAATCGATCCCGCCGCTCAAAAACGCTCCGAGGGGAACCTCGCTCATCAACCTGATCTTCACCGATTCGTTTAACAATTCCATGGATTCTCGGACAAAATCTTCCTCTTTCTTCCGGCGGTTCGGCTCGAAATACAAATCCCAATATTGATGAATCGCGACCCGGCCGTTTTGAATCCTCAGAAAATGGCCGGGGAGCAATTTTTTGATGTTCTTGTATATCGTGAGGGGAGCCGGGATATACGAAAACATAAAATAAGAGGCGAGCGCCTCGCGGTCGATAGCCCTGTCGAAACCCGGATCGGAAAGGATCGATTTCATCTCCGAGGCGAAGACGAATTTTCCGTCGTATTCCGCGTAAAAGAGCGGCTTGATACCGACCCGGTCTCTCGCCAGAAAGAGGCTCTTTCCCTTCGCGTCCCAGACGCAAAAGGCGAACATCCCCCTCAACTTCGCCGGACAGCCCTCTCCCCACTCCTCATAGGCGCGCAAGATGGCTTCGGTGTCGCTGTTCGTCGAGAACCGGTATCCCTTATTGATCAGCTCGTCTTTTAAATCCTGATAATTGAAAATCTCCCCGTTGAAAATAACGCATTTGCTTCTGTCTTCATTGAAAATCGGCTGATGGCCGCCGCTTAAATCGATGACGCTCAATCTCCGATGGCCGAGGGCGACCTGATCGTCGATATAATATCCGCAATCATCCGGCCCGCGCCGCGCCAGGAGCGAGGTCATTTTTTCGATGTCGCTATCCGATCTCTGATCTCTTTTATGGACCGGATGATATATGCCGGCGATGCCGCACATCAGATTCTTCCCGTTTCATTGAATGATGAAGAGACGCCGGTCCCTTGTTCCGGGAGCGCTTCCTGAAAAAGGGGTTTGGAAAAGGGCGCCGGCAATGGGCCATTTGGATGGAATATCCCGAGCGAATCGGACAATTTGATCGATTCAATCCCAAAATCCCGCGCGAAGATTAAAAATTCTCTGATCCGGGCCAGAAATCTCTTTTCGTCCCCTTCCGTTTGAACGAAGGAGGTCAGACCGCGCTTCAAGGTGGGGGAATGAAAGAAGAGATTGATCACCGGGTACTGTTTCTTCATCAGGCGTTCTGTCAGTTTGATCATGCTTTTCGCGTCGGAGAATTCCGGAGAAAGCCAGACCTTATTCAGCAGCCGGAGCCGGGAGAGGATCCCTTCTATTTTCAAAAGGGCCAGCGGTTTTCGCCTGATCTTCATCAAAAGACGATTGCAGGCCTCAAAATCATCTTGAAAATAGCCGACCGTCGCCGGGACTTCCAACAGAGGGCCGTGCTCCTCCTCCCGAAAAATATTATCATCCGAAAATCGATAAGGCCGAGGGGAGACCGTCGAGAAATCGGGGCCGTCATAACAGCCCCAATCCATATAGGGGGTGATCGAGCTGTCTATCTTGTAACCGAGACGGGCGATATTCCTCGCGACCGCCTGATTGTAGCCCCATCTGCCGCTCCTGAATGAAACCGGATCGATCTTAAACCGATCTTGAATCGTCCGATGCAGGACGCTGAGCTTTCGAAATTGGAGATCGGCCGGCAAGTTGCTGAGCATGCTGTTTTGGACCCCCGGCGTCTCTTCAAAAGGGGGGGTATTCCAGGGATGGCAATGCGCCCCGATTTCACATTTCCCCGCGTCCAATATTTTTTCCAATACGGCCGACCCCTTTTCATCGGAGGCGACGGAATAGGTGACGAGGTAGGTCGGTTTGACGTTGAAATCGTCGAATAGACGCTGGAGTTCCGGAATCCGCTCGATGTTCTCCACGGTATAGTCCGTCGGGTGGTAGGAGCCCCAGTTATCCTCCTCGGTATCGATGGTGACGATCAACTTCACGCGAGAATCCCTTATGCGTTCAACGCCTCGAGGGCCGTTTTTTCTTCTTCCCCGAGGCGAATCGAGGTCATCTGATCGCTGATCTG
>DATDON010000404.1:0-2745 GCA_035293225.1 Candidatus Manganitrophaceae bacterium | reverse complement strand
ATTGTGAGCATCCAAAAGAATCCGCTTAAAACATCTTTTCTCTCCGCCACCCAGGCGACCGACTCGACATGAAGAGGATGGACCGCAAAGAGGGCAGCGGCAAAAGCGCTCCTCCAAAGAGCGCCGGTCATCCGCCGGAGGACCCAAAAGAGAAGGAGGGTGTTCATGACGTGAAAAACGAGATTCGTTAGATGGTGGCCTTTGGGATTCAGCCCATAGAGATCAACATCGACCATGTGGGAGAGCCAAGTCAGCGGATGCCAATTGGCCGCCTCTGCGCTTGTAAAAGCCCAAACAGCGCTTTCTCGAGTCAGGCCTGTCTGAACATGGCGATTTTCTGTGACGTACAATGGGTCGTCATAGTTGATAAAATCATGGTTTTGAACTTGCCAGAAGAGCACAAGGGTGACCAGAGCAAGAATAGCGCTCATCCAATAAAAATGACGTGTACTCTTCGGGTCGTCCGGTGGGGTGGAGGAGAGATGTGGAGACAAAGGACTTTTTTTCAGCTTTTCCTTGCCATGATGCTTCTGTTTACCCAAATTTTGTCCTTACCAAAGATAGACTTGAAAACCCTATTCCTGATGGGAAACCTGGTTGGAAAATGAGCGTTTTAGAATACCATGATTCGGTTAAGAAACAAACGGCTCTTCCGTTTTCATTTTCCCCGTTGCCTTTCTTATTTTGTTTGGTTATAATCCGAAGACACTTTTGGGGGAGTGGGTTATGGCTGAGCAAAAGACGGAGCAGAGAATCTTACTGACGCATGAAGAGCCGCTTCGGACGCTCGAAGACTATCTGGCGCGGGGGGGATTTCAGGCCTTAAAAAAGGCGATCGGATTGACCCCGATGCAGGTGATCGACGAGATCAAGCGGGCCAACCTTCGGGGCCGGGGGGGCGCCGGTTTTCCGACCGGGATCAAGTGGGAAGGGGTCTACAAAAAACAGGCCGACATCCTCGGCCTCCCCCCGCAAAAGTATCTGGTCTGCAACAGCTCCGAGGGAGAGCCGGGGACCTACAAAGACCGCTACCTCATCAAAAAGAACCCCTATGGCCTCATCGAAGGGATGATGATCGCCTCTTACGCCGTCGGAACATACAAGGCGATCATCTGCATCAAACAGATCTTCAAAAACGAAATCGCCATCCTGCAGCGGGCGATCAAGGAATGCGAGACCTCAGGCTACGTCGGGGAAAACGTCATGGGAACGGGGAAGAACCTCCCGTTGGAGCTCGCCTTCGGCCCCGACTCTTATCTCTTGGGGGAGGATCGGGCTCAGCTTGAAGTCATCGAGGGGAAACCGGCCTGGCCCCGCGCCAAGGGGATCATCCCGGTCGATTACGGCCTCTTCGGCCAGCCGACCGTCGTGAACAACGTCGAGACCCTCTCCACCGTCCCGCACATCCTCATGCGGGGGGCCGATTGGTTCAAATCGATCGGGACCGCCGACACCCCCGGCACGATGATCTTCACGTTGACAGGCGACGTCAATCAACCCGGCGTCTATGAGCTTCCGATGGGGACGCCGCTGCGGACCTTAATCGAAGTCTACGGCGGCGGGCCGCGATTCGACCGGCATGTCAAAGCGGTCTTCTCCGGCCCGACCAACGCGGTCATCCCGGCCGACAAGCTCGACACACCGCTCGATTTCGGATCGATGAGGAAGATCCCGTCCGGATTGGGATCGGGCGGGTTCATCGTCTACGACGACACCGCCTGCATGATCAAGGCCGGGCTTAATTTTTCACGATTCCTGGCGACCGAATCGTGCGGCCAGTGCGCCAGCTGCAAAACCGGCACCGGCCGGATCACCCGGAAACTCGAAATGCTGGAGGCGGGGGTCGCCGGCGAGCAAGATGTCTTTGCGATTTTGGACGACTGCCAGCATATCAAAGGTCAGGGGCGCTGTTTTCTTATTACGGAGGAAGGGATCGATATCGGGAGCATCTTCTTCCACTTTCCGGAAGAGGCGGCAGAGCATGTCCAATACGGATGTCTTAAAGACCGTCCTCTCGTCCTGCCGAAGATTAAAGACTACGACGAGGCGACCCATACTTTTATCTATGATGAGGAATATTTCGACCGGAGTATCGCGGAAGGGAAATGGATCAACTATCCCGATTAGCAGGCTGAGAAATTTTCGGCGGCCTATTAGAGACAAAAAGCGGTCACCTTATCGGTCGGTGTTTTCCCATCCGGCCCGCGTCCCCCGACCAGGTAGATCTTTCCATCTAAATAAACCGTCGCCATCGCCACCCGCGCGTCGGGCATTTCCGGAAGCTCCCTCCATTCCCCCGCTTCAGGGTCAAAACAGCCCGCCCGGTCTTGAACCCGGTCGCCGCTGTGCCCTCCGAAAAGATAGACCTTCCCCTCGACAAGACAGCTCCCCACCCCCGCCCCTCGCCAGGGGAGACGCGCGGGAGGTCCGGCGCTCCAACTGTTTTGGATCGGGTCGTACTGCTCGATCAGGTCGTAGTTGTGGAAGAGGCCGTCTTTGAAACCGGCTCCTCCCATCGCTAAGATCTTGTCTCCGAGCGGCGCCGCCGAAAGAGAAAAACGGGGGGTCGGAAGGGGGGCGATCTCAACCCATCGATCTTCCTTTGGATCAAACCTTTCCGAAAACGAAAAGGCCGGATCGGTCATCGGCCCGCCGACTGCGTCGGGGTGATGCCCTCCGAAAAGATAGATCGATCCGTTCAACACCGTCGCGGCGGGGGCGTCATGGCGCCGGAGAAGGTCGGGG
>DATDON010000403.1:0-5177 GCA_035293225.1 Candidatus Manganitrophaceae bacterium | reverse complement strand
GGGTCTTTTTAAGATCGATATCGGTCAAAACCACCTGCGCCCCCGCCTCGATAAAAGAGTGGGCGATCGCCCGGCCGATCCCGCCGGCGGCGCCGGTGATCAGGACGATTTTCCTGGAGAATTCTTTTTCGGGGGGGAGGAGGGTCAGCTTGAAATTCTCCATCGGCCAATATTCGAAGTCGCAGATCTCCTGAAGGGTGATCGACCGGTAGGCGTCGATCCCGGCGGAGGCTTGAATGACCGACATCGTATGGAGATAAAGGTCGCGGGGGATGCGGGTCGCCCGCCGGTCCTTTCCGGCGGTGAACATGCCGATCCCGGGGATCAGAACGACGCGCGGGTTCGGATCGAGCATCGTCACGCCGGGCGTTTTGTATTGATTGAAGTAGCCGATATAACGCTCCCGGTACGCCTCGAGTCCTTTCCGGATCTTCTCTTGAAGCCGGAGCGGATCGCGCGGATCTTTCGTGTCGACGAGAAGCGGCCACGGCTTGGTGTGCATCAGGTGGTCGGGGGTGAAGGGGCCGATCTGGGTCAGTTTTTTCGCGCGCTCCGAGCCGACGAATTTCAGCGCCTCGGGGGCGTCTTCATACTGCAGGACCATCCGCTTCTGTCGGCTGACCTCGCCGCGGAGGGTCGGCGCCACCGCCGCGGCGGCGGCATGGCGCTCGGCTTGGGAAAGCGGTTTCACCTTCATCGGCCCCAAAACCAGTTTCCCCCTCCCCTTCTTCGCCGCGTGACGCTCCGCCTCGGTCACCCTCTCAATCGTCGAAAGGTAGGCCTCCTTCGCCGTCTCTCCCCAGGTAATCAGGCCATGCTTATCGAGAATGATCGCCTTGAGATTCGGATGCTTTTGGTAGGCCTCTCCGACCCATTTTGAAAGGAGGAAACCGGGGCGGATGTAATCGACCACCGCCACGTCGTCTCCATAGACCTCCTTCACCACCTTTTTGCCGTTCGGCGTGTCGGTCAGGGCGCAGATGGCGTCGGCGTGGGTGTGATAAATATGGGGCGCGGGAAGAAAGGCGTGCAGGAGGGTTTCAATCGACGGTTTCGGGGCGCCCGGCGCCAGGACCGACTTCGATTGGTAGGCGACCATCTCGTCGTCGGTCATCCCCTCCCGTTTCATCAATGGAAGAAGATCGTCGAGGCGGAGCGGGGTGAAATTCTTCGGGGTGATCGTCCGCATGTCCGATCCGCTCCCTTTGATCCAGAGGATCCGGATCGACTCCCCCTTATGGTCTTTTCCGATCACCTTGATCGATGAGTTGCCTCCCCCCCAAAGGACCAAGTTGGGATCGGCGCCGATGATCCGGGAGGTATAGACGACCAGATCGACCCCCGACAGCTCATCGGCCGCTCGATCCGACCATAAACTTTCCATGAAACCTCCTTGAGAACCCTCAAAAATTTCGATTTATCGTAACGGAGTCGGATGACTGTGTCAAGGAATTGTTTCTTTCGGGAGGGCCGGAATAGGCGGAAGACGGGATTACTTCATATTTTAAAAGGAGTGGGAATATTTCAGCTCCCTTCCATGTTTTAGGGGTATAGCCGTTTTAAAACGGCCATTTTCGTCCATCCGGCCAAAATACCAAACAAGGGATATTCCGGAAAGAGAGGATTATTATGGAAGGAACTGAAAAATACAATTTTTTCAACCTGTTTGATGTCCTCCCGCCTGCGAAGTGGCAAGGCGAATGTCCCACATTGTCCCTCCTCACCTACCATGATCGGGGGCTGATTTACCGCCAAGGGGAGCAAAGCGGCCATGTCTTCTGCCTCTTAACGGGATATGTAAAGCTTTCAAGGATCAACGAACAGGGTGAGCAAATGGCCTTAACCATTTTAAAAAGCGGGGAGATTTTCGGATTTCCCCTCTCGGATAGTCCCAAGTATGACGCGGAAGAGAGCGCGCGGGCCAAAGGGTCGGTTCAGCTCTATAAAATCAAGGTCAATGAGTTCAAAAATCTCATCGCGCGCACTCCTCAGATGGCATGGCGGGTGATTCAGACGGCTTGGAACCGCCAGCGTTTTTTGGAACAGCGGCTCGAATCGATGCTCTTTAAGGATGTCCGGGCGAGAATGTCGTTGACGCTCAATCACTTGGCGGCCCAGTTCGGGTCCAAGACCGCCCACGGCCTGAAGATCGATGTCAGCCTGACCCAGCAGGAATTGGCCGACCTCGTCGGGGCGAGCCGCCCCGTCGTCAGCACCCTCTTAAACGATCTGAAAAATCGGGGGGTGATCGAATATCACAATGACTTCATCTGCATCCATCGGATCGATACCCTCCACGAGTTGATCCCCTCCAAATAATTTACATCCTGTTATCTAAAAAACAGTTGTTATGCAAAGAACAGACAGACTTCGATTCTTCTGTTAGATTTTTCGGCCTATGCAATCGTGCGTTTTGATATAAAACCGGCAACCCATTTCTGGAGGGGAAATAATGAATCGGAATCGCAAGGGGTATTCGAATCTGAAAGCGTTCGGGCGTCTTTTATTCGTTTTCGTGGGAATCGCGATACTGGCATGGGGGCGCGCGAATGCGGCTTACGCGATCCCGGTCGGAACGGTCCTCACCGATCTGGGAGGCCGCGACGGCGCCCGGTCGGTGGCGATCCAGCCGGACGGCAAGATCGTGGCGGTGGGGTTTAAGTACAACCCCAGCGGCTTCGCCCTCGCCCGGTATCACAGCGATGGGAAACTCGATACATCGTTCGGAAGCGGCGGGATCGTCGTCACCACCGATTGGTTCGGAGACACCGCAGAGGCCAACGGCGTGGCGGTCCAGGGGGACGGGAAGATCGTCGTGACGGGGTTTACCGGCGACACCTTGAGTTTCGCCGTGGCCCGCTACAACCCGGACGGGAGCCTCGACGCCGGCTTCGGCGTCGGCGGCAGGGTGGTCACCGAACTCTCCGGAGGTTACGACTATGACCTCGCCTATTCGCCTGTCATTCAATCCGACGGAAAGATCGTGGTCGGGGGATTCTGCGATTGCTTAACGGGCCGTGGGAAGGACTTCGCCTTGGTCCGTTATCAGCCGGACGGATCCTTCGATGCCTCCTTTGGCTCGGGCGGGGTCGTCTTAACCGACTTCAACAACGGCTCGGACGATCGGATCAAAAAAATTCTCCTCGACACTACTGGAAAGATCCTGGCGGGCGGGGTGAGCGGGGGGAATTTTGCGCTGGCCCGTTATAATCCGGACGGGAGCCTGGACACCGGTTTTGGGACGGGGGGACAGGTGACCCTGGACTTTGAGGGGATTTCGGATGAGGTCCGGGGGCTGGCCTTCTCGGGGGGCAAGATCGTCGTCGCCGGAATCGCGGGACCCGGCGCTGACATCGGGTTGGCGCGGTTCAGCGGGAGCGGGGTCCTGGACCGTAAATTCGGGAACGGCGGCGCCGTCCTCGTCGACATGGGGACCTACGACATTACCAGCGCCCTGGTCATTCAGACGGACGGCCGGATCGTAGTCGGTGGATATTCCGATAGCTTCTTTTTGGCCCGATTCACCGCGAACGGGGCCCTCGATAACCTCTTCGACGGCGACGGGAAGGTCTACACGAACCTCGGGTCGACCGGGGATTTCAGCTACTTCCTAGGCTTGGCCTTGCAGACCGACGGACGGATCGTCGCGGCGGGAAACGCCACGACCAACAACGGCAACTTCGCCCTGGCCCGCTACAATACGAACGGTTCTCTCGACTCCACCTTCGGCCCGCGCGCCGATCTGGCCGTCACGTCTCTGGCGGCCGGCCCCAACCCGGTGAAAGCGGGAGAGACCCTCACCTATACCCTCGACGTGACCAACAACGGCCCGGACCCGGCGCCCAATGTTCAGATCGGAAATCAATTTTCCTTGAGCGCCACCCTGGTCTCTTGCTCCCCCTCCTGTAATTTGGGGACGCTGAGCGGCGGCGCGAGCGCCTCAGTCACTGTGACGGTGATCCCACTGCGAACGGGAACCCTCACGAACACCGTCAGCGCAACCAGTATCAACTTGGCCGACCCCGATGCGGCGAACAACAGCGCCGCGGCAAGCGTGACCGTCAACGGGACGGCGGAGCTTGCCGTCGCCATGACCGCGAGTCCCAACCCTGCGAAGATCGCCCAAAACCTAACCTACGCCATTACGGTCACGAACAACGGCCCGGACAAGGCGACCCTTGTGGCCGTCGCTGACACGCTGCCGACCGGCGTGACCCTTGTCTCGGCGACCAGCAGCCAAGGGAGTTGTCTCTATGGCGTCCCCGTGACCTGCGACATCGGAACGCTCAATCCGGGGGGCGCAGCCTCTGTCAGCATCGTGGTAAAGCCGACCGCCAACGGGACCCTCTCCAACACCGCCGACGCCTCCACGGGGGTGACCGATCCGAACGGGGCGAACAACAGCGCGACGGCGAACGTGACGGTCAACAGCGCCGCCGATCTGGCCCTCACCGTCAGCGACACCCCCGATCCGGTAAGGGTGGGAAACAACATCACCTACACCGTCACGGTCACGAACAGCGGCCCCGATATCGCCACGAACGTCTACGTGCAGAACCGGTTTTCCGGCGAGGCGGCGGTCCTTGGGTTCGGAACCTGCCTGGGGGGGAATTACAGCCCAAGCTATCTAAATTGCGGGGTCGGGTCAATCAACCCCGGCGCCAGCGCGACGGCGACCTTTGAGGTCTCCACAAACGCGACCGGAACGGTGACCAACACCGCGACCACAGGCAGCGACATCGTCCCCGACCCCAATACGGCCAACAACAGCGTGACCGCAACCACCGTCATCACCGGTTCCGCCGATCTCTCATTGACGATGACCGACAGCCCGGACCCGGTTCTGGTTGGAACCAATCTGACGTATACCATGACGGTCACGAATCACGGTCCCGATTTCGCCTCCAACGCATGGTTGGACCTCTACCTCCCCAGCAGCGTGACCGTCGTCTCGACCTCGACCACCCAGGGAAATTGTTGGTCATTCGGGACACCCGCAAACTGCTTTTTCGGAACGATCAGCAGCGGAACGACCGTGACCGTGACCTTCGTCGTCACCCCGATGGCCTCTGGGTCGATCTCCACCACGGCCAACGCGCGAAGCGACATTGCGGATCCCAACCCCGGCAACAACAGCGCGACGGCCGACACGACCGTCACCGGGACCGCCGACATCG
>DATDON010000402.1:0-2068 GCA_035293225.1 Candidatus Manganitrophaceae bacterium | reverse complement strand
CCGGAGCCGGCGACGTTGCTTCTGATGGGGAGCGGATCGGTTGGTTTCCTGATCTGGAAAAGAAAGAAAACGGCTGATACTTAAGAGAGTAGATTAAAAACGTAGAAAGGGCCGCATCTGATGTTCGCGAGGGTTTCCGTTCCGCTTTTATTTTTCTTTATCTTTTTTTACCCCTTTTCTGTTTCCGCCCATGAGCCGCATGTCACGCAAGAAATGGGCGATCTCCCTATGCTTCCCGGGCATCTTTCACAAGAGGATATTACAAGCCGCAAGCTGAGTTTCGATCAAATTTTTGCGGCGGGAAAACGCCTCTTTGACGCCAAATTCAACACGCTGGACGGCCAGGGGAGGCCGTATGCGACCGGAAACGGAAAACCGACCGGCCGGGCTCCCAACCTGGACATGCCGATGGTCCGGACCTCCGGGCCCGACTCCAACGCCTGCGCAGGGTGCCATAATGATCCCCGATCGGGCGCCGGAGGGGATTTTGTGGCGAATGTCTTTGTGCTGGCCCAGGTGTTGGACCCCATCACCTATTCGGTCGATCCGGACTTCAGCAACGAGCGGAATACGCTTGGGATGATGGGGGCCGGTCCGATTGAGCTTTTGGGGAGGGAGATGACGCGCGATCTCCATCGATTGAGAGAGCGCGCCAAAGCGGCGGCTGCGGCCTCCGGTCTCGATGTGACCCTGCCGCTGGAGTCGAAAGGGGTCTCCTTCGGAAGTATCACCGCGCGTCCCGACGGGACGCTTGATTTCTCCCGTCTGGAAGGGGTCGACAACGACCTGATCATCAAGCCCTTCCATCAAAAGGGGGTCGTCCGATCGCTCCGGGAGTTCACCGTAAACGCCATGAATCACCATCACGGCATGCAGGCGGTGGAGCGTTTCGGCCAAGGAGAGACGGGGAGCCGTGATTTCGACGTGGATGGGATCGAAGATGAGCTTTCCGTCGGAGACATCACCGCGGCGACGATCTATCAGGCGGCGTTGAACACGCCGGGGCAGGTCCTTCCGGGGCGCCCCGAAGCGCGCGCCGCCGTTCAGAGAGGCGAAGCCCGTTTTGGGGAGATCGGTTGCGCCGGGTGCCATAAGCCCCAGTTGGCTTTAGAGAACCCGGTTTTCTGCGAGCCGTACCCGTTAAACCCCAAAGGGACCTTTTCGGACGCTTCCCGCGCCTACTGTTTTGATCTGACCCAGACCGGGGAGAAGCCGCGTTTGGAAAAACGGGAGGGGAAGGGGGGGGTGGTTCGGGCTTATACCGACTTGAAACGCCACCAAATCTGCGATGCCGATCTTCCGCATTTCTGCAATGAAAGGGTCGTGCAGGGAGGGGTCCCCACCGGTCAATTCATCACGCGCAAACTCTGGGACGCGGGGAATTCGGCGCCGTACGGACATCGGGGCGATTTAACGACCCTGACCGAAGCGATCCTGGCGCATGGAGGGGAGGGGCGAAGTTCGAGAGATCGATTCGGCGCCCTTTCCGCCGAGCGCCAAGCGGAGATCATCGAATTCTTAAAGACGCTTCAGATTGTTCCGCCGGGCGCTCCGAGTCGGATTCACGGAGAAGCCGAGAGGCCGAATTAGTGGGGACGGCAAAAATGAGAGCGCTTTTGTTTTTTCTTTTCTCTTCTTTGTTTCTCATTTCAATTCCTCTCTACGCGGAGGATCTTTCCGGAAAGGAGAACCTGCTCTGTAATCTAGACGGCAAGGGATGCCGAATAGAGAAGTCGGCGCCGGTATTTCCGAACGCGCAAAAAGTGTCTAACCCGACCCAAAAGGGGAATCGGGTTCCGAAGGCCCTCCCCGTCCTACCGGTCGGAATATCGGCCCGCGGTCCCAAGGACGCTCCCGTCACCATCATCGAGTTTTCCGATTTTGAATGTCCTTTTTGCGCGAAGTTCGCTCCGGTCATCCAAGAGTTGCTTGAAGCCTATCCGGACCAGATCCGCTTCATCTTCAAGCATAATCCTCTCCCGATCCATACAAACGCCCCCCTCGCCCATGAGGCGGCGCTGGCGGCGGGCGCGCAGGGGAAATTTTGGGAGATGCACGACCTGATCTT
>DATDON010000401.1:0-9869 GCA_035293225.1 Candidatus Manganitrophaceae bacterium | reverse complement strand
ATGAATCAGCGCCGAGGTCGCGAGGGAAAGGATGAAGGAAGAAAAATTCACCGGAAAAGAACCCTCCTCCGGAGCCGTTTTCTGCTCAGGGGAAACCTTTTCCTTGGACGCCTCCCGAGACCCTTTTTGAGAATCCTTCTGATCCGTCCCTTCCGCAGAATGGATTCGGCGGTCCCGAATCTGGAATCCCTTTTCTTCCTCCATTTTTTCTTTCTCCTAAGAGGATAAATTAGCACACTTTACGGATCGTTTCAAGGCGATTGCGGGGGGAGAGATCATCCTATTGCGGTTTTTAATTCGATTAATGAAAGAATCTTCGGAACCCCTGTTCGAAGAACCAACCGGATAAGGCGCCGAGCCACAGGCCGATCAGCGCCCCGTACAATAAGCCGAAGAGAAATCCCCAAAAAGTCAAGACCACGATCATGATAAAAAGAGGACCCTCGGCCCAGGGGGAGGTGAATAGGAAGAAAGAAAGGGCGCCGGCCAAAGGGGTGTTCACCATTCCGCCGATCGCTCCCCATCGCCTGCCGAGGCCGCGAAAACGTGCGAGGTCCTGGTCCCGGTAGTTTTTAATGAAGAGCCAGCAGATGAATAGGGCGCTGATCGCCCCGCTGGCGGCGAACACGGCGGCCACTTCCCAATCTCCGGAGAGATTTCCAACCACGCCGCTGATCAGCGCCCCCCAGACCGGGATGACCCGCCAGAGCTTGGCGCGCCGGTCCTCATTTAAGATATAAGCGTTCGATGGGGTTGCGTTTGGGCTTGTGTAGGTGAACATCCCTTTCCCTACCTCTTATTATTTAATAATACCATAAAAGGACGGTAGTGGTTGGTTTTATGGACGGTCTATGATATAGTCTTTCCCGGAATGAAACGCCGGTCTTTGAAAACGCGGGGAAAGGGACATTTTACTTCCTTGCGAAAGGCTGCTATTGGACGCCGTTTTCGCCAGAATCTTGACATCAAATGTTTAAAATGTTAAAGTATTTCAACATGTTCTGCTCTTTTTGTAGAAGGATTTCCAGGTGAAATGGGCGCGTTGGGTTGCGACCGGTTTCGGCGCCGGATACTTTCCCTTTTTCCCAGGTACGGTCGGGAGTCTGGTTGGGTTTCTTCTTTTTTGGCCCCTCCGAGACCTCTCTCTTTTCTACGGCGGTTTTATCTGTCTCCTCCTTTTCGGGGTCGGTGTTTATACGGCGGATCTGTCCGAATCATTCTTCAACCGAAAGGACGCTTCGCAAATTGTGATCGATGAAATCGTCGCGATGCTCCTCGTCCTTTTCCTTCTCCCCGGTTCTTGGGGCTGGCGGCTCGCCGGTTTTTTCTTGTTCCGCCTGTTTGACATTCTCAAACCCCCTCCCGCCCGGCGCTGTGAAAAGCTGCCGGGGGGATGGGGGGTCATGCTGGATGATCTCTGGGCGGCCGGGTATACCGTCGGGGTCTTATATCTCTTTGAAGCGGTCCTCCGGCGGCTCGCCGGGTAAGAGGGCGGGGGAAGATCGGCGCGAAACGACCTCTTCCGCTTTTCATTTTCAGGGAGACCGGGAGGCGATTCAATCGCAGGCGGCGCAGAGGGGGCTCGAAGCGGTCCGGCGTTATTTATCGGGTGTTCCACATTTTTCATGAAAATGATATAAGAAGGAGAGGGCTTGACGTCGGATGGAAACGATCCGGATGTTTATCGCGTCGCCGATCTCGCGCGACATTCAAGAAGCGTTGAGGGGGCTTCAAGAAACCGGAAAAACGAAGGTTTCTTCAATCCGCTGGGTCAAGCCTGAGAAGATCCATTTGACATGGATTTTTTTGGGGTGGACCGATTCAGGATTGCAGGCAAAAATCGAGGAGTCGATTCGTGAAGCGGCTCTTCCGTCCACCTCTTTTGACCTGTCCGTCACCGGATTGGGGGTCTTCCCGCGGCTGAACGCGCCGAGGGTCGTCTGGGCCGGGATACGGGAAGAGAAAAATCTAACGGCGTTGCATCGGAAATTATCGACGGCGATGGCCTCTCTCGGTTTCCCGAGGGAAGAACGCCCTTTTCGTCCGCATCTGACGCTGGGACGGGTTGAAAAGGGGGCGGTCCCCGATTCATTTATCCGTTGGGTCGCTCAGGAAAAAGATCTGGAAATCGGGAGGTGCGAAATCAGAGAGGTTGTCTTAATGAAGAGTGAACTCAAGCCGGGGGGCTCGGTCTACACCCCCCTCTTCACTTCGACATTCGGGGGGTCAAGCGGGGAGACGGTTTCGTCCGCTTGATGGATTGTTTTTTAACACGCTGTTCTTCCTTGAGAGGAACAACGACAAGCATGGTGGGAGAAAAAATGGCTGAGAGAGAGAGCGTTAAAGAGAGAGAGGGTCATCGGGGCAAGGCGCTGGAGCTTGCAATTTCCCAAATCGAAAAACAGTTTGGAAAGGGAGCGATCATGAAATTGGGGGCCGAAGAGATCGCGGCCGACATCCCGGTGATTCCCAGCGGCTCGCTCGGGCTCGACATCGCCCTGGGGGTGGGGGGTCTTCCGCGGGGCCGGGTGCTGGAGATATTCGGGCCGGAGTCGTCCGGAAAAACGACCCTCTCTCTTCATGCGATCGCTGAAGCGCAAAAAGCGGGCGGAGCGGCGGCGTTCATCGACGCGGAGCACGCCTTGGATATCCATTACGCCGGCCGGTTGGGGGTGAAGACCGATGATCTTCTCATCTCTCAGCCCGACACCGGAGAGCAGGCGCTGGAGATTGCCGAAACGCTGGTCCGAAGCGGGGCGCTCGATATCATCGTGATCGATTCGGTCGCCGCGCTGGTTCCCCGCGCCGAAATCGAGGGGGAGATGGGCGATTCGCACATGGGTCTGCAGGCCCGTTTGATGTCGCAGGCATTGCGGAAGTTGACCGCCGCAATCTCCAAGTCTCAAACGTGCGTTATTTTCATCAACCAGATCCGAATGAAGATCGGGGTAATGTTCGGAAATCCGGAGACAACCACCGGCGGCAACGCGTTGAAGTTTTACTCCTCGGTCCGGCTTGATATTCGACGGGTGGAGGCGATCAAGGAGGGACAGGATGTCGTTGGAAACCGGGTTCGCGTCAAAGTGGTGAAGAATAAAGTCTCCCCCCCCTTCCGTCAGGCCGAATTCGACGTCCTCTTCAATGTCGGGATCTCCAGACTAGGGGAAGTTCTTGATTTGGGGGTGGAAAAGAAGATTGTCGAAAAGAGCGGGGCCTGGTATTCTTATAAGGGGGACCGGATCGGTCAGGGAAGGGATCAGTCCATCGCTTATCTGAAAGAGAATCCCGATACCGCCTCTACCATCGAACGGGCGATCCGTGAAGCGAGCGGTCTTCCGACAAAAGGTGGAGCGCAGGGGCCGGGGGCCAAGGGTCCGGGACCGGAGATAAAAAAGATCGAACCGGCGCCCGCCCTCAAAAAATAGCCGGAGACAGGGGCCAGGGGCCGGAAATAAGGATAATGTAGGGGCACAGCATGCTGTGCCCCTACGCGAGCGCGGGGTGTGGGGGCACAGGGTGGGACACTGCATGTGTCGGAGGACGTAGGGGCGATTCGCGAATCGCCCCTACACCGCACGGGCCCCCACATATAAATAGACGCCCCCATATACAATAATCAGGAGAGCGCGATGAATATCGATGAATTGTTGAAGGCGGCGATTGAGAAAGGCTCATCAGATCTTCACCTGAAGGTCGGCGTCTATCCGATGGTTCGAATCAATGGAGGGCTTGCCCCATTGGATAAGTTTCCGAAAGTCAACCAAGAAGAGTCGGTCGCTCTCGCCTTTTCGGTGATGAACCCCTCCCAGAAGGAGAAATTTAAGGAGCGGTTTGAGCTGGATCTCGCTTACAGCGCCGCCGGCTTGGGGAGATTCCGGGTGAATGTCTTTAAACAGAGGGGGACGATCGGGATGGTTTTCAGGGTGATCCCGGTCAAGGTTTCGTCGATTCGAGAGCTCCTCCTTCCTCCGGTGGTCGAAAAACTCTCGCTGGAACACCGCGGCATGGTCCTGGTGACCGGAACGACCGGTAGCGGAAAATCGACCACCCTCGCCTCCATGGTCGATTTTATCAATCAAAACCGGACGGTGAATATCATCACCATCGAAGACCCCATCGAGTTTTTGCACCGGGATAAAAAAGGGATCGTCAGCCAGCGGGAAATCGGCCAGGACACCGAATCGTTCAGCCTGGCCCTTCGCTCCGCCCTGCGCCAAGACCCCGATGTTATTTTGGTCGGTGAGATGCGCGACTTTGAGACGATCTCGACGGCGCTCGTAGCGGCCGAGACCGGCCATCTCGTCTTGAGCACCCTGCACACGCTCGACGCGGTCGAGACGGTCAACCGGATCATCGCCGTGTTCCCGCCGTATCAACAAAAGCAGGTCCGGATGCAGCTCGCCTCGGTCATTCGGGGGATCGTCTCCATGAGGTTGGCGGCCCGCGCGGACGGAAAAGGCCGCGTCCCCGCCGCTGAAATTATGGTCGGGACCCAGACGGTTCGGGAGGCGATCGTCGACCCGGAAAAGACCCGGCACATTCATGATATCATCGCCGCCGGAAGTTCCCAATACGGGATGCAGACTTTTGACCAGTCGCTCCACGACCTCTTCAAGAAACAGCTGGTGTCCTACGAAGAGGCGTTGAAATGGACCTCGAATCCGGAAGATTTTGCGCTGAAGGTGAAGGGGATTCAATCGACCAGCGAAAGTTGGGAAGAGGCTCAGGTGAAGGATGAAGGGGGTGGGAAGCTTCACGTCGACCGATTCTAGCCGGGCGCCCGGCCCTTCCGGCCGGGGGCGCAGCGAGAGCGGAGGGGAAATGGTTTGGAGGGGGTTGTGATTCATTCGCGCCGGCCCGCCCCTGTCGGAAAAAAAGCGGGGGGCTCGTTCGACCAGGCGAAAGAAGCGGCCTATCGGTTTTTATCCTACCGGGACCGGAGCGAGCAGGAAGTCGCTTTAAAACTCCAGGAAAAAGGGTTTGCGGAAGATGTGATCGCGGAAACGCTCTCTTTCCTTACAAAAGGGGGCTACCTGGACGACAGCCGATTTGCGCGGCAATGGGCGCGCTCCCGCATGGAGGGCCGTCAATTCGGCCCGATCCGTTTGAGGGGGGAGCTTTTGGAAAAAGGGATCGCGCCGGAAGAAATTGAGAAGGTCTTAACCTCTCTTTCCGATGAGAGCGATCTTGTGGCAAGGGCGGAGCGCGCCCTGCTCCGGCGATTTAAAACCGCCGCGGCGTTCCGCGATTTGAAAACGCGGCGAAAAGCCTTCGACTTTCTGCGGCGGAAAGGATTCGGCGCCGGCGCCATTTCCAAAGCGTTTAAAGGGATCGGGGCCGGGAGGCAAGGGCCGGAGGCCGGAGAAGAATAGGAAAAGAGATGAATTCATCGGAGATTCGATCCCAATTTATCCGTTATTTTGCGGAGCGGGGCCACACCGAGGTTCCGAGCGCTTCGTTGATTCCACAGAGAGACCCGACCCTTCTTTTCACCAACGCGGGGATGGTCCAGTTCAAGACGGTTTTTTTGGGGGAAGAGCGGCGCCCTTATGTCCGGGCTGTCTCATCCCAAAAATGTATGCGCGCCGGGGGGAAGCACAACGACCTCGAAAACGTGGGGCAGACCGCCCGCCATCACACCTTCTTTGAGATGTTGGGAAATTTCTCTTTCGGCGATTATTTCAAGGACGAAGCGATCTCCTACGCGTGGGAGCTTCTCACCAAAGGATATCAGCTCTCCCCTTCTCGGCTCTGGGTTACGGTTTTTCAAGACGACGATGAGGCCGCCGAAATTTGGCGCCGGCATGTCCCGCAGGAACGGATCGTCCGGCTGGGGGAGAAAGATAATTTCTGGCAGATGGGGGAGACGGGCCCCTGCGGCCCCTGCTCCGAAATCTTAATCGATCAGGGAGCGCCGGTCCATCCGGACTGCCCGGGGATCGGCCGCTGCGATTGCGACCGTTATCTGGAAATCTGGAATCTGGTCTTCATGCAGTACAACCGGGGCGCCGACGGGAAACTGGCGCCCCTTCCGAAGCCGAGCATCGACACGGGGATGGGGTTGGAGCGGATCACCGCCGTGGTCCAAGGGGTCTTCAGCAATTACGAGACCGATCTCTTTCAGCCCCTTTTTCGCGCGATCGCGGAGCGGGCGAAAAAATCCGAAAAGGAGATTCTGGCGACGATGGCCGGTCGGGTGATCGCCGACCATCTCCGCGCGATGACCTTTCTGATCGGCGACGGGGTTCTTCCCTCCAACGAGGGGAGGGGGTATGTCCTCCGGAGAATCCTCCGGCGCGCGGCCCGTTTCGGAAAGCAACTCGGCTTTCACGAGCCCTTTCTCCACGCGTTGACCGGCATGGTGATCGAAAAGATGCGGGAGGATTATCCGGAGTTGGAACAGCGGCGGAGAGTGATCGACCAGATCGTTCTCGGCGAAGAAGAGCGGTTTATTCAGACATTGAACCAGGGGACGCGGCTGATCGAGGAGGTGATCGAAAAGTCGAAGCGGCGGGGAGAAAAAATCATTTCCGGCGAAGCGCTCTTCACCCTCTATGACACCTACGGTTTTCCGGTCGATTTGGCGGAGGAGATGGCGAAAGAGGCCGGATTCGCGATCGACGAGGCCGGTTTCCATCGTGCGATGGAAGTCCAGAAAGAGCGGGCGCGCCGCTCGTGGGTCGGCGCCGGCGCCGCTCCGGAAGGGGAGAAGATCAATCCGATTTACCGCCGGCTGTTTGAAGAACTTGGAAAGACGAAATTCGTCGGCTACGACCGTTTGGCGGAAGAGGCCCCTCTGCTCGCGATTCTTAAAGAGGGTCGCCGCGTCACGTCGGCCGGGGGAGGGGAGCAGGTGGAGCTGATCTTCAGCCCGACCCCCTTTTATGCGGAGGCGGGAGGACAGGTGGGCGATCGCGGGGCCCTCTCGTCGGCGTCGGCGTTGGTTGAAGTCGAGGATACGGTCAAGCCCCTCCCCGATTTTTATGTTCATCGGGCGAAGGTGGTCCAGGGGACGATTGAAGTCGGGTCGGCCTATCGCGCCGCCGTCGACGCGGAGCTTCGGGGCGACACGGCCCGGAATCATACGGCGACCCATCTGCTCCACGCGATTTTAAGGGAGGTTCTCGGCGATCATGTCAAGCAGGCCGGCTCTTTGGTGGCGCCGGACCGGCTCCGTTTCGACTTCACCCACTTCGCCCCCCTCACTGCCAGGGAGATCGACCGGATCGAAGCGCGGGTGAATCAACGGATCCGGCAAGATGCGCCGGTTCAGACCCTCACGATGGAGATCCGGCAGGCGATCGAGACCGGGGCGATGGCCCTCTTTGGAGAAAAGTACGGCGAGGAGGTTCGCGTGGTGAATGTCGCCGACTTCAGCCGGGAGTTGTGCGGAGGGACCCATTGTCACGGCGTCGGCGAGATCGGCCTTTTCAAGATTCTTCGGGAGAGCAGCGTCGCGGCGGGGATTCGCCGGATCGAGGCGGTCACCGGCCCGGCGGCCTATGAATGGATCAAGGGCCAGGAGCAGGGCTTCCGCCGACTGTCGGACCTCTTCAAAAGCCGGCCGGATGACGTGGTTCAAAAAGCGGAACGACTGATCGCCCAGTTGCAGGATAAGGAGAGGGAAATAGAGAGGCTCCGGACCCAGGCTTTATCGGGACCCGCATCCGATCCGATCAAAAACGCCCGAAAGATCGGAAATCTCTCCCTCGTGGTCCAGAAAATTCCCCCCGCCGAGATCAAGGAGATTCGCGCCCAGGCCGACCGTTTGCGCGACCGCCTCAAGTCGGGGGTGGTCATCGTCGGCGCCGTCGATCCCAAGGGGGAAAAGGCGACCCTGGTGGCGATGGTGACCCCCGATTGGACCGGCCGCTTTTCCGCCGCTGAGATCGTCAAAGAGATGGCGGTCTTAATCGAGGGGACCGGCGGCGGAAAAGCCGAGATGGCCCAGGCGGGGGGGAAGGGGATCGAAAAGCTCGACGCCGCCCTGGAAAAGTCGTCGGACATTATACAGGCGATGGATCAAAGGAAATAAGACGGGGAGGGGGAACAATGTTGACGAAGCTGAGAAAAGCGGCCATGGCCGGAGTCGGTCTGGCCGAACAGATTGAAGAGATGATCGAGGCGCTGGCCCGGAAGGGAGAAGAGAGCCAAAGCGAGCGGGCCAGGCGGGTCCGGGCCTTCTTTGAGTCGGCCCAGGGGAACGAGGGGGAATGGGGCCGGAAGATGGATGCTCTCTTCGGCTGGGCCTCCCAACGGATGAATCTCCCCTCCCGCGCCGATATCGAGCGATTGCGAAAAGAGTTGGGAAATTTCGCCGCCAAGATGAAAGCGAGTTAATATGTTTTTGCAGGTCTTCCCGATGGGCAAACTTTGGATGATCCTATTTTTGATCGCCTCTTTGGTCGCCGCCGCGGCCATTCGAGGGGTGCTGTTTTTAAACAACAGCCCCTCCACGATCGAGTTCTATAAAACGGTCGAGGTTTCGGAAGGGGCTTCCTTCGGCGCGGTGTCGGATCTGCTGGCCAAGGAGGAGCTGATCACGAATCGATTGTACTTTCGGCTTCTCGGAAAATTCACCGGCAGCGAAAAAAGAATCAAGCCCGGAGAATACGCCTTGAGCATGACGATGCGCCCGACGGAGATCCTCGATCTTCTTGTG
Source organism: Candidatus Manganitrophaceae bacterium (assembly GCA_035293225.1). GTDB lineage: Bacteria > Nitrospirota > Nitrospiria > SBBL01 > Manganitrophaceae > DATDON01. The sequence goes on along the minus strand of DATDON010000401.1, from coordinate 1,207 downwards.
AAGGGGCGGATTCTCCAACACGAGGTGATCATTCCGGAAGGATCGACTTCCAGGCAGATCGGAAAAGTTTTGGAAGAGGCGCGCCTGCTCCCCGCCGATGTGTTCGAAAAGGTGATTCAGGATCCATCGCTGATGAGTGAATTGGGAACCGAAGGGGAGAATCTCGAAGGATACCTCTTCCCCAACACCTACCAATTCCCCAAACGAACCCCTCCCGCCGAGATCGTCAAGCGGATGGTCAATCAATTCATGACGGTTTACGACGAGTCGTTCCGGGAGCGGGCGATCCAACTTCGGATGACGCAGCGCGAGGTGGCAACCCTCGCCTCCATTATCGAAGAAGAGACCGCCAGCCCATCCGAGCGGGCCCTGATCTCCGCCGTCTTCCATAACCGGCTGAAAAAGAAGATGCGCCTCCAAAGCGATCCGACGGTGATCTTCTCCCTCGTCGATTTTAAGGGCCGTCTGACCAAAAAAAATCTGTCGGTTCCCTCCCCCTACAACACCTATCGATTCCGCGGCCTCCCCCCCGGCCCGATCTCGAATCCGGGAAGAGACGCCCTCTACGCCGCCCTTTATCCGGCCAACGTCGATTATCTTTTCTTTGTCTCTAAAAACGACGGGACCCACTATTTTTCAAAAACGCTCAAAGACCACAACTGGGCGGTCCACAAATACCAGAAGAGAAAAACGGCCGACGCCGCGCCGGTTCCTCTTCAGACGGGGGCGAAACATGGATTATGAGAAGAAGCTCCTCGATAAAGGGCTGGCCCTCCCCTTTCCCCCCAAGCCGGTGGCGACCTACGTTTCGGCGGTCCGGACCGGAAACCTCCTATTCCTCTCCGGAATGCTTCCGTTCGTCGACGGCAAGCTGGCGTTTGAGGGGAAAGTGGGGAAGGAGTTGACGGTCGAGCAGGGGCAAAAAGCGGCCCAGATCGCGCTCCTCAACGCCCTCGCGGTGATCAAGGCCGAGGCCGGCGGGCTGGAGCAGGTCCGACGGATCGTCCGGATCTCCGTCCACGTCGCGTCCGCGCCGGGTTTCACCCAGCAGCCGGCGGTCGCCAACGGCGCGTCGGACCTCTTGGTTCACCTCTTCGGCGAAGCGGGACGCCACGCCCGCCTCGCCCTCGGCGCCGCGGAGTTGCCGCTCAACGCGCCGGTAGAGCTGGAGATGATCGTGGAGGTGGCGGGATAACATCGGCGGATT
>DATDON010000400.1:0-3929 GCA_035293225.1 Candidatus Manganitrophaceae bacterium | reverse complement strand
TTTTCGTTTCTTTCTTTATCATTCCTGCATTCTTCCCGTCAGCGACGCCCATAGCCCGAACTTGATGTTGCAAATTGCAATATCAAGTTATCAAACTCCTTCAGCTTCGCGACGTTCTCGGAATGGTTGGCTGGCATCGATATCCTCAGTTTAGACGGGCAGGGTGGTGGATTTCTTCTATTGGGATATTTTTAATCGGAATTTCTTTTCCATCATGATAGGAAAAAACGCGGAGGTTGTCAATCAACGTAGAGACGTTGCAGGCGCCGTCTCTGCCGGTTTCTTTACAACCCCTCCATCCTGTGTTACTTTTCTGTGATGAAAAAAATCGTCAATTGGGCCCACCGGGGGGCGTCGGGGCATGCGCCGGAGAATACCCTCGCCGCCTTTCAGAGGGCGCTGGTGATGGGGGCCGATGGGATCGAGTGCGATGTCCGGGAGAGCCGGGACGGGGAGTTGGTTGTTTTTCATGATCCGACGATCAAACGACTGACTGGCAAAGCCGGCCGCCTGCAGGATCTGACCTCCTCGGAAATAAAAAAATTGGATGTCGGGAGCTGGTTTTCTCCATCGTTCAAGGGGGAGGCCGTTCCGACGCTGGTCGAGGCGATCGAGCGGGTCCCGCCCCCCTTCCTCCTGAATCTCGAAATCAAAAGCGCCTCGCCGCGGAAGATCGTGGAGCTGATTCATGAAAGAGAAATTTCGGGCCGGGTGGTCGTCTCTTCTTTCAATCATCCTCTGCTCGCCCAGATCCGGAAGCTCGATCCCGCCCTGCCGCTGGGGTTCCTCGTCGACCGGGAGCCTTGGAAAACGGTCTTCCGGGAGGCGTTGAAATTAAACGTGGTCTCCCTCAACGTTTCGGCGAAACGGATTGCCCCTTATCGGATCGATCAGGCCCATAAAGAGGGGTTGGAGGTCCATCTTTTTACGGTCAATCAAGTCGATCAGATGGCCTTATTTATCCAAATGGGGGTGGACGGCCTTTTCACCAACTATCCCGACCTTTTGGCGCGGCTGCGGGCGGAAATGTTATAAGAAATCAATCGGTTTTCACTTTATAAAATCCCACTTGCGAATCGACTTTCTCCAATGTTATGATCAATCATTATCCTGTGGAGGGCGTCTATATTGTCCAAGGCTTTAGAGCCTCCTGACGAATCGAGCGCGCGCCAAATGAAGAACAGACTCCATGCGATTCGAAACGTCTTGATAGGAGAGGGGCTTTATCGACCCGATTCCGCTTCGGTCGAAGGAAACGACCTCTGGCGGATCGCGGTAGAGCCTTTTCGGATTTCAAGAGAGGAGTTGGATTTTCTGGAGAGACTTGGAAACCAACTCCTCGCTTTTTATCAGGCGCTCAACAGGCTCTATCTCGACAGCGTCCACGGCAAGGCGCCCGCCTGGGTCGCCGGTTATCTCGATCAGGGAAAGCCGGACGCGGTGATTGAGTATGGGCGGATGAACCGGTTCAAGCAGGAGCTGCCGGGGATCATTCGGCCCGATCTCATTCCGACGGAAGAAGGGATGATCGCCACCGAGCTCGACAGCGTCCCAGGCGGATTCGGCTTGACGGCGGCGCTGTCGGAAGTTTACGCCGCGCAGGGCGCCCGCCCCATCGGATCGCAGGATAGGACACAGGGTGGGACACTGCATGTGCTGCATGCGGCCGGCGGAATGGCTGCGGGATTCGAGCGGATGATCCGGTCGCTTGCCCCCGGACCGGATGTGACGCTGGCGATCGTCGTCTCCGAGGAATCAAAATACTACCGTCCCGAGATGGAATGGCTCGGAAGGACCCTCGGGCGAAGGGGGCTTCGGACGTACGTCCTCCCTCCCCAAGAGGTCCTTTTTACCGAAGAGGGGCTTTGGGTCGAAGCGGAGGGGAAAAAGGAAAAGATCGACATCCTCTACCGTTTTTTTGAGCTTTTTGACCTTAAAAACATCCCGAAATCGGAGTTGATCCTCTACGCCGCCAAGAAGAAGCGGGTCGTTCTCACCCCTCCCCCAAAGGCCCAACTCGAGGAAAAAAGCGCCTTCGCCCTCTTCCACCATCCGGCCTTGAAGCCTTTTTGGCTGCGGCAGTTGGGTGGGGAGATCTATGCGATATTGGAAAATCTTTTCCCGAAAAGTTGGATCATCGATCCCCGCCCGATCCCCCCACATGGAGTCATCCCCGATCTGATGATGGGCGATCGACCGGTCACCGACTTCCGCCGGTTGGGAGAGGCGACCCAAAAAGAGCGGCGGTGGGTGATCAAGCCTTCCGGCTTTTCGGAACTGGCTTGGGGGAGCCGGGGGGTGGCGGTAGGGCACGATCTGCCGGAAGAGGCGTGGCGGGCCGTGATTGATCGCGCCTTGGAAAGCTTCCCGACGACCCCTTATATCCTTCAAAAATTCCGAAAAGGGAAAAAGGTCACAGTGGAATATTACGATTTTGAAAAAGAGGCCTCCGTCCCGATGGAGGGGAGAGCGCGCCTCTCCCCCTACTATTTTGTGGAAGGGAAAGAGGCGAAACTGGGGGGGATTTTGGCGACCGTCTGTTCCTTGGAAAAGAAGCTGATTCATGGAATGGTCGACGCGGTGATGGCGCCGTGCGCGGTCGCAGCGTCCTCTCCGATTGGGAGAGAGAGTCGGCATGCTTAAGTTCTATAATCTGCAGTCTTGCGGATATTGCAGGATGGTTCGGGACAAGCTCGATGAGCTGGGATTGGAGTACGAAAGGATCGAGGTCCCGCCCTATCCAAGAGATCGAAAAGAGGTTTTCGATGTTTCAGGGCAGTTTTATGTCCCCGTTTTGGTGGACGGGGAGGTTGTTTTGGACGATGAAGAGAAAATCTTGGATTATCTTGAAAACACCTATGCTCAAGGGAAGGAGTAAACGACGTGGAGCAATGGCAAAAAGAGATTAAGGAAAGCGTCGATGACGTCGAAACGCTCGAAAAAGTCTTGGGGGTCCCCGCGGAAGAGATCCGCGACGTGGTTGAAAAATACCCGATGCGGATTACCCCGCATGTTCTGAAGACGATCAAAGAGAAAGGGGACGCCATTTGGAAGCAGGTGGTGCCGACCCCCGAGGAAGGGCGTTCCGACGCCGCCTGCGCCTCGGAAGACCCTTTGCATGAAGAAGAGGACAGCCCGGTTCCCAACCTCGTTCATCGCTATCCCGACCGCGTCCTTTTGGTGGTGACCAATCAATGCCCGATCTATTGCCGCTTTTGCACCCGGAAGCGCTTTGTCGGCTCCCCCGGTACCCTCACCCCGGAGAACCTGAGGCGGGTGGTCGATTATATCTCCGCCCACACCGAGATCCGGGATGTGATCCTTTCGGGGGGAGATCCTTTAATGGTGGTGGACCTCCTTCTGGAGCGGGTTCTCAAGGCCCTTCGCGCGATCCCTCATCTTGAAATCATCCGGATCGGAACCCGCGTGCCGGGGACCCTCCCTTCGCGGATCACCGAGGCGCTCTGCGCCATGCTGAAAAGGTATCATCCCCTCTACATGAACCTTCATTTCAATCACCCCGACGAGATCACCCCGGAGGTGGCGAAAGCGTGCGGCATGCTGGCAGACGCCGGAATTCCGCTCGGGAGTCAGACCGTCTTGATGGAAGGGGTCAACGACGATCCTGAAGTGATGAAGCGCCTCATGCAGAAACTTCTTTTCATCCGGGTGAAGCCGTATTATATTTACCAGGCCGATCTGGTCCAGGGGACCCATCATTTCCGAACCCGTGTCGAAAAGGGGTTGAAGATCCTCTCCGCCTTGAGGGGGCATACTTCCGGCATGGCGGTCCCCCATTACGTGATCGACGCGCCGGGCGGGGGAGGGAAGGTCGCGATCCTGCCGCAGGAAACCCTTCTCTATATGGACGATGATGAAATCATCGTTAAAAATTATGAGGAGAAAACCTTCAAGTACCCGCAGCCTGC
>DATDON010000399.1:0-6828 GCA_035293225.1 Candidatus Manganitrophaceae bacterium | reverse complement strand
CCCACCCTGTGTCCCATCCTCTCCTCCGATTTAAACCAAGCCCTACTTTTGCCGGGCGGGACCATTTTGCCCCGATCGCCGCGGCCCTTGCCGAAGGAGCTCCCCCGGACGCCTTCGGGAAAAAAATTCAGGACGCTTTTCTTCTGAACGACCTGATCCCCCAAAGAAAAGGCGCCGGCTGGATCGGCAAAATCGTCTACCTCGACCATTTCGGCAACGCCATTACGAATTTGACGGGGGAAGAGATAAGAGCGGCGGCCCCGGGACGATGGACGCTCAGGCTTCGCGATCACTTGTTAAAAGGTTTGAAGGAAAATTACGCTGAAGGAGATCAAGAGGCGGGGAATTTGATCATCAACAGCTCCGGTTATTTGGAAATATTCGTTCCAAACGGAAGCGCAAAAAATAGATTAAACCTTAAACTCTTAGATGAGGTCATTTTAGAAAGGATTTAACAAAAAAGATGGGATTTTTATTTTTATTCACGATAGGGATCCTGGCCATCATTTTGCTCGCCAGGATCGCGTCCAAATCCGGCCAAGGGGGGAAAAAGATCGAGAGTCCCAACGGCCGGGAAAAGGGCTATTTCGAGAAATTAAGCGGAGAGAAATCTTATGTCGAAGAAGGGCTGGTCTCCCTTTTAATCAAAAAGGGGGCGATCACCGAAGAAGAACTTCTCAACGAAATCGAATGCGTCAAGAAACTTCATAAAGAACTTTAATTTTTATTCCAAAAGTCCATAAATTCACTCATAGTATTTCTTGGGCCTATAAAGGTGATCTGATCCCGCCCTCCAATCATCAGGTCGTCGTGTGCGATCAAAAGTTGATTTTTTTTCTTCACCAAAATAATACGCATGTTTGAAGGGATCGCAAGTTCTTTTAACGCCCGCCCAATCCCTAAAAAATCTTTTGGAACTATCACGCTTTGAATCACCCAATCGGATTGAACCATCAACCGTTCAAAGTCGACGAAAAGGTCTTTAAGCGCATCTTGGTCTTCCAAAGCCTTCAGTTTTTTTTGGCCTTCTTGAATCTTATTAAAAAGGGCGTTGAAGTCGGACTCTTTCTGCAGGTTCCGGAGATCGGCATCGCCTCGGTGATAGATTTTTTCGCCCAATGCCGATTGATCCATCTTGATTTGATTCTCCGTCTCCGCCGCTTCCAGAGAAGCCTTCACCTCTTGAACCCGTTTATTCACCCGCTCTGCGACGGCGAGCGTCGCCTCTTGCAACCCTGTAAAAGCGAGGACCAGATCTTTTTTAACCCTCCGGAAGAGCCCCATTTTATCCTCTTTATAACGTCGGATAATGAATATTATGTAAACTATTTAAAATCTAGAGAATATCGTGTCTCTTCTGCTTGATATCTCCATCGGCTCAGATTGATCATTCGACCCTTTTCCGGTTTCAATAACCCCTCTTTGACTAGCGGCTCTAATGAATCGGGATAACGACGATATCTTAAATGATAAAGATCGAGGCCAAAGATCAGGCGGTCCCGTTCATTCCAGACGGTCCAATCTTTGATTTCCTGAATCGGAGCGAGCGTGGAATCAAATACGAATCGGAACGACGGATAGGAATAAACCACGGTGATGATCGACACCAAGACCGCCGCGGCGTTGAGGAGGCCTCTTAGAATCAATCGATTGCCTGAAAACCTCCTTAAGGAGACGGCATCCGCCCCCTTTGCGCGAATCCCCCCGGATCCTTCTTTTACTTGAATCTTTCCCTCGGCCAGGGAATCGGCGAGCCCTTTATAGACCGGAAAGGCGCCCATTTCAGAACGGTCAATGATCTCTTGGACCGTCCGTATTCCGTCAATCCAAGGGAGAAGCCAACCGGCCTGATTTCCCTCCTCTTCGCCTCCCAAATCCCCCATGGCATCGAAGGACGCTTCCCCCCCTTCCTTTTTATTTTCGGCCGGCGTCTCTTCCGCCTTGGACGCAATCGATTCGAAAACAAGCTCTTTCGATTTGATCTTCTTCAACAGGCCCGGCCACTCATCGATGCGGCGCATTCCCTCCATGAGGATGAACTCGGTCTTGATCGGCTCGACCCACTTCGAATCGAATCGGATCTCTTTCTGCTCAAATTTGTAATTTCCCGATTTCCATCCGAAGAGTTGATATATCCTCTCTTCCGTGAAGGTCCTGACCGGCCGGCGTAATTGATCCGGGGTAATATAGCCGAGATCGACGAGCGTCTGGATGAGGGTTTTATTGTTCCTCCGGCGGACCCCCTTTTTCACCTGATCGACCGTGATCTTCTCCGATTTCAACAGGGCGTTGATCAACCCCTCTTCCCCCTCGTGATCCTCCGCCTGTACGATCTCTCCTTCCTTAAAAGCGACCGAAATAGATCTCTTGCCGTCCACCAATGTGAGGACCCCCTCTTTCCTTTGGAGGAGGATGAGTTGAAAGATTTCAGTCAATCCGAATTCTTGGATCGATCCTTCCAAGGCCATTACCGCTGACTCCAAATTCGAAGTAAATCGACCGTGGAAATAAGATATAAAAGAAAAAGCCCGGACGGAACCCAAAGCCAACTCGCGCTTTCGAGGCCCCGCTGCGTCGATGAATACAGGGTCTCTCCGAACCAGGCGTAACCGAGGAGGGAATAAAATAACGTCAAAAAGAGAAACCCGACCCAGATTTTATTCTCCACGAGATGCCCCCCCCCGGGAAGAATGAAAAAGGGATAGAGACCCTTCGGCTTCTTTTGGCTCTCTTCCTCTAAAACGGCCAGATCGCTTTTTTTCTTGATCGAAACAAATCTTGCGGCGCATTTTCCACAGACGTGATAGCCGAAGACGCTCTCTTTGCACCGCCTGCAAATCGCCCGCTTGCAGGCGACGCAAAATTCGGCGGTATAGTACGGTTGAAGGACGAACGACGCGAGGCCGAATAAAACGAGGCCTAAAAAAGAGATCAAGGGAGATTGATTTAATCCGATCGTTCCGGCCCACCCTTTCCAGAGGCGGGCGCCGGCGTCTTGATTCAGCGGATTCGATTTCATCGCCTCTCTCCAAAGGTCGGCTTTGGCGAAACGCTCTTCGATGACCGGGAAGGCGGGATACAACGCGCTTTTACGGGTGTATTCATCCACCCTCTCCTGATCGACCTTTTTCGCCTCCAGGTATTTTTGATTTCCTTCGTCGAACGCCAGCATTTCACGGTAGGTCTGGCCCATATTATAGTATGCGGAGACCAATCCCGGAGAAACAGCCCCCGCTTGCCGGTACCGCTCGATCGCCTCCGAATAATTCTTCATGTAGAAAAAGATGTTCCCGATATTGTTCAAAATCAATGGAGAGGTCGGGTTTTTGGAAAGGGCCTCCTCATAGAGCGCTTTCGCCCGCGCGTAATTTCCCCACCCCGTTTCATAAGAGGCCTGGATCGCCAAGGCGCGCCAATCCGAGGCGTCCGACTCCGATGAAGGCGCCGTCCAGAAAAAGTCGGCCTGCTGATTTCGGACCATGTGATTCAGAAGCGCCGGGCTCTTTCCCGTAATAAAGGAGGAGAGCGCCGGGAGGATCCAGAAGGCCATTCCGATTCCCAGGGAAAAAAAGATCGCGATCCCCTTTTCCTGACGGTTATAAAATCCCCAAAAGAGAAAAACAAAAAAGAGGAGAAACCAGATGATCGGAAAACCTAAAATAAACGGCGCCGCCAGGAGGACGAAGAATAAAAAGGCGGCCGAAACCGGATGAAGAAATCCCCTGAATCCCTCCGTAATTTGGTGAACCCAAAGGGGGCCGTAGGAGAGGAGGCTATAGAGAAAGAATGTCAGAAAACTGAAGATCAACGCGGCGAAAACGATCAGGAAGAAGGAGCCGATCATATAAAATAAGAACCAGAAGTCGCCCACGGAAAGCTTGAGGGCCGAGAAATAGCGCGAAGAAACATTCAAAATGTCGGCTTTGTTTTGGGTCCAATACGCCCTTGAAAGAAAGAAATGAGGAATCGGAGAATCGGGAGAAAAATTTCGGGCCTTTTCCCCGAGGGCAATCGCTTCAGCCAGGCGCCCCCGCGCCAATTCCGCTTCGGCCTGAAGCAAAATATAACCGGCTCCCAGATCGGAACGCTCCAGCCCATGTTCTATCTTAAACGCCTCAAGCTTGTCTGCGCGAAAAATTTCTTCGAAAGAAGGGGGGGCGGTCGCGGAGGGAGGGGGCGGCGCCGGCTCCCCTTCTTCGGCGAAGGAGAAGGGAGGAAAGATCAGAGTCATCCCGATCAGGAGGAGATATTTTATCGATTTCATGGTTGTTGACCGCGCCCCTCCGCGCCATGAATCAAACGAACGATATTTTCACGATGCCGGACGCAGACCAAGGCAGATATCCCAAAAGAGAATAGTGCAAATCGGCGCTCCGGCCTGATCAAAAGGGCTAAAAAGGGAAGGGCGATAAACGCGGCCAACGCGCCGACGGAAGAATATTTTCCGAAATAAACGCCCGCGCCCCACACCAGCGCCGCCGCCAGGGCGATCAAAGGAGAAAGCGCCATGAACACGCCGAAACTGGTCGCCACCCCTTTTCCCCCTTTAAAACTTAAAAAAAGAGGGAAGATATGACCGAGGATGGCGGCGAGGCCGAGGGTCAGAAGCAATCCTTCTCCTCCGTTCAACCACCGGGCGAATCCCACCGGAAAGGCCCCTTTCAAGAAATCGGCCAGAAGGGTCAACAACGCCTCCCTTTTCCCGGCCACCCGTAAGACGTTGGTCGCTCCGATATTTCCGCTCCCCCGCCGGCGCGGATCAACCCCTCTCAACGCTTTTGCGACGAGGAGGCCGAACGGGATCGATCCGATGAGATAAGCGGCCAGGACGGCGCCGATTTCAATCACGGCATTGATGTCCAGCAGGGGTTCTCTCATTCGCTCGCGCCTCTATTTTACTTTTTGTAAATTCACCACCCGCCCGAATTTAATAAAATACCGGCCCGCCGAATAGAGGGAGAGGAACATCGAAATCCAAAGAAAAACCAAACCGACAAAATGAAAAGAGGCCTCCGGAAAATCGATGATAAGAAAAATGATCGCCACAATTTGAAAAAACATCTTATATTTTCCAGTTCCCTCCGCCGCGATAATCACCCCCTCGGACGAGGCGATGGCGCGAAAACCGGTCACGGCGAATTCCCTTCCCACCAGGACGATGGCGATCCAAGCCGGAATACGGCCGTTTCCCACCAATAAAATGAGCGCCGAAAGAATCAGCAGCTTATCGGCCACCGGGTCCAAGAACTTTCCGAATTGCGTCACCTCCGATCTCCGCCTCGCCAGGTAGCCGTCGAGAAGGTCGGTCAAGGAAGCGAACAGAAAAATAGACGCGGCGGCGATCGATGCGCCGACCGAAGCCTGATTGGAAAATAAAATGAAAAACGGGATCAGCAATATCCTTCCGATGGTGAGGAAATTAGGGAGATTCATCATGGCTTTATGATTGAACCGGAGTGGCTTTCGTCTTCCATCGCCGATGCATCCAGACCCACTGATCCGGATAATGCTTGATATGTTCTTCTATTCGCGCCGTGAAACGGGCGGTGTTCACTTTGACATCTTCTTCATGATCGGAGGTCCGGGTTAGGAGAAACGGCTTCTCGATGGTGATCCGGTGACGATCGTCGGGGAGGCGCGTGATGAAGCACATCATCGTGGCGGCCTCGCTCCGGAGGGCGAGTTGGGCCGCCCCCGCCGGCGTGTACGCTTTCTTGTTGAAAAAGTCGACAAAGACGCCGTCGACGCGCGTGTCTTGATCGATCAGCAATCCGAGCGCCTCTTTTTTCCGCAGCACCCCCAATATCTTTTTGGACGAAGCGGGGCTTCCCCGGCTGATGGTTTCGATTTTAAACCGCTCTCGGAATCGGACGATCCATTCGTCGATCCGCGGATCGTAAAGGGGGGCCGCGATCACATGGAGGGGATACCCTCTCACCGAAAGGGCCGCGGCCATCAACTCCCAATTTCCGATATGGCCGGTGATGAGGATCATCCCCTTTCCTTCGGCGGCGGCGGCTTCGAGATATTCGCTCCCTTCGATCGAGGCGATTTGACCGATCCGTCCGGCGTCCAAATGCCGCAGACTTAAGATTTCAACCAATCCCTTTCCGAGATTCCGAAAACTTTTTTTGATGATCCGCTTCAGTTCGCGCTCCGATTTTTCGGCGCCGTAGGCGATCCGCATATTTTCCAGCGCCCGGCGCCGCTCCCTCGGAAGAAGATAAAACAGGGTTGCGCCGATCCCACCGCCGAGCCGAACGCCGGCCCGCCACGGAAGACGCCTGAACAAAAACTCAACCGATTTCAAGGCGAGAAAGATGAGCAGCCGAACGGTCTTTTTCCGAATGTTCATCCTCATTCTATTACCGGCCCTCCTTCTCCCGCCCTTCTCGGGCGGACGCGAAGGAAGCGGGTCCCTTCTTTTTCTCCTGAGTCTGCGCCGACAGGATAAAATCGATCACTTCCCGAACCGCCCCCTCCCCTCCCCTTCGCTTCGTCACCCAATCGACCTCTTTCTTGACTTCGTCCATCGCGTTTGGAACGGCGATCGGAAATCCGACTCTTCGGAGGAGGGGGAGATCGATCAGATCATCTCCGATATAGGCGACCGATTCATCCTTGAGCCGATATTTCTTTAAGATCATCTCGTAAGCGGAGAGTTTATTGCGGACTCCTTGGTGGACATCGGCGATCTTCAGATCGCCCGCCCGCCAAGCGACGACGGGAGAGGTTCGCCCCGAAATAATGCCGACACCGATATCGGCGTCCTTCAACAGGTTGATCCCATGTCCGTCATAAATGGAAAACCCTTTGACCTCTTTCCCG
>DATDON010000398.1:0-2652 GCA_035293225.1 Candidatus Manganitrophaceae bacterium | reverse complement strand
CCTGACGCTCTCTTCGAGTTCGGCCGCCGCCGGCTTAAAATAACCGAGAATGAATAACCCGGCGCCGCTGTAAAAATGATTCAGTGGGGCCCCCACCACGCGGTCAAAAAGGGCCGCCATCCGCTCCTCCTCCTCGATCCGAATCCCGACGCGGCGCCGCCATCGAACCTGTTGAAGATAGGGGAGGGTCGAAAATCGCTTCGGATCGGTTTCAAGCTCCTTCCGCCATTGATTGAGGCTGATGATGAACCGGCCGAGCGCTTCCTTCGCCTCCGGCTCTTTTTTCAGTTTATCATAAACCAGTTTCTGATAATAATAGACGAACGGCTCCGAAAAGAGCGCCCCCTGATTCAATTCCTCCAACGCTTCGCGGTATCGCTTCAAATAATACAAGTTGATCCCGTGGTAAAAGGGGGCGGCGATCTTTTCGGGGTGTTTTCTTCGCAGATCAAGAAGAAGCGGTTCCGCTTTTTTATAATCTCCCCGCTCCTGATAGAGCTGGGCCAGGCTTTGCAACGCCTCCGGAAACGACCGGTCCCTTTGCAGGGCGGCGGCCCAGGACCGTTCGGCCCCCTCCCGGTCGCCCCGCTTCTGAAGCCAGACTCCCCAGAGCCAATCTCCTTCGGCGCTCGGATGGAGGAGGCGCCCTTTTTCGATCCATTCGCGCGCCTCTTCCTCTTTGTCGATCCTCAAGCGGCTCTTCGCGAATGAGAAGAAGAAGGCCGCTTTCTCCTCGTTCGACGCTTCGGGGCGGATGAGGTAGAGGTCGCCGCCGCGGGAGGCCCCCTTCATATCGGAAAGGTGAATGGAAAGGGTGTCTTCAAAAAGCGATTTCGGCGTTTGGAATTCGACCAGCGTGTAATCGTCGGTGTTCAATATCCCGCTTCCGGCGTACCGGTCGATCTCATTGGTTCCGAGGAGAAAGTAGGCCCAGAGGTCGGCGGGAGCGGCGGCGTCGATCCGGGCGAGATCTTTCGCGACTGACCGGACCGCCATCCGTTCGGCGATCTGATCGGCGCGCAAATCGAACGGCCGGTCCGATCCGAGCAGGATCAAATCTCCCGCATCGGTATAGAAGACCAGTATCTGGGGGAAGACGGAATGGAAGGTCCGTACCACCGACTTTAACTCCGGCGCCCGGATGCCGTAGAAATGAATCCATTGGGCGAAGATTCCCCCCGGCCGCAGACGCGATTGGCCGAGGCGGAAAAACTCCCGCGTGAAGAGTTTGGCCGATCCGCTTCTCCAGGGATGGGACGGTTCCGAGACGATCACGTCGTAGCGGTCGGGCGAGAGGAGAAGATGGTTCCGGGCGTCGTCCGTCACCACCCGGACGCGCGGGTCGTCGAGGACCTTCCCGTTAAACGCGTCGAAGAGATGGGACGCCTCGACCACCGCCGGCTCGATCTCCAGTACCACCAATTTCGAGAGGGGGTGGGCCGCGATCGCGCCGGCGGTGATGCCGCTTCCGAGTCCCACCAGGAGCGCCTCTTTCGCCTGGGGCGCCAGGAGCATCGGGAGATGGCCGATCAAGAGCTGGGTTTTCATATCCCCGGTGGTCGAGGCGTTCGCTTTCCCGTCGATCGCCAGGGTGAGATGGGGAAGTTTTCCAAGCGTCGGATGTTGGACGACCGTGACGGTCGAAGAGATCCCTTCCTTGTAAAATAGAAGGTCGAGAGTGGAAGTTTTTCCAAAGAGCTCGCTCGACATCAGAAGGGGATTCCAGGCCGGGGTCGAGAGGGCGCCGACCAATGAGAACGCGACCAGTCCGGCGGCGGCCCACGCCCGTTTTTTCCCGGAGGGGAGTATGATTGAAGCGCGTTCGGATTCATCCATAAACGCCCAAAGAGCGAATCCGAGGAGGACGTTGGTCGCGATGGCGAGATGGAGCGTTTTTTGAATTCCCAATGCCGGGAGGAGGATGAATCCGACGGCGAACGAGCCGATGATCGTCCCCACCGTGTTGACGGCGTACGCCTTCCCGACGATCGCCCCTAAGAGCCTGGGCGCAGGCGATCCGAGCCTGGAAGGGGCCGACGAAGGATCGTATCGCGTCAAGGCGTGGATCACCAACGGGAAGACCGCCCCCATCAAGACGGTCGGAACCAGCATGATCGCGCCGGAGATCAGAAATTTGCTGAACGAGAGAATCGTCCCCCCGGAATGGAAGATCTCCAACAGTTTAAAGAAAAAGGTCGGCAGGAGCGGGAAGAGAAATTCACCGGCAAGCGCGAAAAGGGCGATCCCCCCCTGGGCCCCCGCCAGCAGAAGGAGGGGTCGAGAGAAGCGCCGAAGCAGCAGGGATGAGATAAAACTTCCGGCCGCAAGCCCAAGCAAAAAGGTCGCCAGCATCGTCGTGAAAGAGTAAAGGGTCGAGCCGAGGATGAGGGTGAGGATGCGGGTCCAGACTACTTCGTATATCATGGCGGTCAACCCGGAAAGGGCGAAGACTGCAAGAAGAAGACGCTTGTGACGCCGTTCCGAGTCGGAGTGGGTCGGAAGGGTGTTTTTGAGAAAAGTCGCATCCGGACCTTGTCCGCCGCCGTTTAGAGAAAACATTTTTCTTCCGTAGGCGATGGCGAATAAACCGACCACGCCGTTCAGGCCGGCGGCCAAGAAGACCGTCTTCTGAAGGCCGAAGGCCGGGAGGAG
>DATDON010000397.1:0-2778 GCA_035293225.1 Candidatus Manganitrophaceae bacterium | reverse complement strand
AGGAAAACCTCCATGCAAGCCTCAACCCGCTCAGACCTCCTTCTTGAGGAGGGAGGAACCCAAGGGGGAGATCGGTCACGCCGGAAAAGCGCTCGTAGCGAAGACCGACCGTGAGCGTCTGCGTTCGGAGCAGGGCGATTTTCGAGAGGGTCATATCGAGATCGAATCGGCGCCGGCGCTCCAGATAATCCCGGTCATTGAAGAGGTCCGAATATTCGACGACCAGGTCGGTCACTCCGGCATGGAAGGTCGGATAAAATGAATCGTTCAGATATTGAAGAGAATAAGCCGCGCGGTGGGACGAGAGGCCGTAAAGAGCCATCGCGTCGAATTTGTGGCGGCCCAATACGTCGAATCCGCCGGTCGCCGCTCCCACCTGCGTCCCCTGCGCGTCCGATCCGATCAGGGGGGTCCAAAAACGGGGACGAAGCGTCGGCCAGGGGGCATAAGGATCGCCGACATCCAGTGTCCCATCCTGCTTCAGCCGGGGGACCGGCGCCGAGACCGACGGCAAAGGCGACGGATCATCTTTCGGCCTCTCCACTCGACGCCATCGCTCCGGCGCCCAGGGGGTCCGGTGGAGATCAAAACCTTGACTGCTGTAAGACGAAAAGAATATCTCGCCATTGTCCGGCGCCACTTCGGGAGTGAAGGCGCCGCCGAGGAGATTCGTCACCTGAAACAGGTCGCCCGATGGGATGGAGTAGGCGAAGAGATTGTAAACGCCGGTCCGGTCCGACGAGAATAGAATAAAGTTTCCGTCTCGCGACCAGGCGGGGAAAAGATCGAGGGGGCGGTCCATCAGGAGCGGATCGATCCGGCGATTTTCGACATCGACAAGGTAAATCCCCGCGGCGCCTCTCTCCCAGACGCTCACGGCAATAAATTTTCCATCCGGAGACCAGCGGGGATGGGTGAAAATACGATCCGGGCCGATCCAATCGAGCGGCTCCTCTCCCCCGTCGTCGAGATGATAAACAATCAGCCGGTTTTGACCCAAACGATTCTCAACGGCGATCAACCGGCGCCCGTCCGGATGGAAGTCGGGATCTCTCAGCCGACGGCCATGGGTCAGCCGCTTCACCCGCTCATTTGAGAAATCGTAGAGATAAAGATCGCTGTAAATCGAATAATTCCGTCGCGTCTCCAATTGGGAAAAGGCGAGCCGCTCCCCGTCGGGAGACCAAGAGAGGGTGAATCCGCCGCTTCGGGAGGTCAGCGCCTCCTCCCCCTTGTCCGGATCGATCCGCCGCAGCGATGGATATTCATGGGGGCTGATCCGCGTATAAACGACGCCCCGGCCCTTCGGATCGGCCTTCGGCCCCAGATGATAATCCCCCCCCTGCGTGATCGGCGCGCTAGAGGTGAGTCCCCCGGCTTCCAGCGCCTCCCGCTGACGGCTATATTTTCTCTGCAGCTCCCCCTTCCAATCTCTCCAGAGGCTGCTGTACGATTGCCCGAAGAGCTGCTTCCCGTTGGAGCCGACGAAAAAGGGGATGACATCGTCGCTGTATTCCAGGCTGATCTTCTTGACGTATTCCTCCCCAAACCTTCGGGCGAGATAATCATAAAAACCGGCCCCGAAGATGTACTGGATCTGATGTCCCGGCCAGCTCTCCCGCCCCCCCGCCTGGTCCAACGACGGAAAGCGATCCTCCAGGATCGACATCCGGAGGACCATCTCGGCGTAGGCGCTCTCCCGCCGGTCGCTGACGCCGACCGCCGTCTCCTCATAGGTCGCCAGCCCCTCGATCAGCCAATGGGGTTGCCAGAGGTTGGGGATCGCGCCGTTGAAGATCAAAAGGGGGAGAAGCTCCTTCCCGAAGAGGGCGCGGACGATCGAGGGAAACCCGGTGTTCATATCGAGCTGCAGGATGTGAACATACTCGTGGGTGATGACCTGGCGCAGCCAATCGTCATACCGCAGCGGGAAGGGGGTGATATGGGCGAGGGGAGGGGTCAAGCCGATGTAGATCGCATTGTTGGGAAAAGGGAGGGCCGCGCCGCGCGCGGCGTCTTCATCATCGACCAAGACAAGATGGGTCGGCTCGGCCGGCGTCCACCCCAGCCGCGATACCAAAATGGAGTGGGCCTCTTCCGAAATGGAAGCGGCCCGCCGGGCCGCCTCTTCCTCCCCCTGATGGAAATAGATTCGGAAGTGAGCCGTCTGAATGACATTCCAGGTGAGGGAGGGATCGAACTTCGGCCCGTCGAGAAGGCTGACGGCGCAGCCGGAGGAAAACCCTAAAAGGAAGAGTGTTATCCGGAATAAGAAATTTCTTGAGGTGAGCTTCAGGGTCGGTTCTCGGAATATTTGTGCAAGACGCCGGATAAATGTAAACTCTTTTCTATCGCGCTCCAGTATAGTGATTACAAACACATTTTAACACCGTCGCATCTGCGTAGGGGCAGACCGATGTGTCTGCCCCGGGCCGCCCAAGGGGGGCCGCTCCCGCACAAACCGGAGCCCAAATTGTTTTGCGTTTGTAATAATAACGCCGAAATTAGCCATTTTTAACGCCGGTGTCAAGAAAATAAACCCCTATTTCGTCAGACGCTCCAGGGCCTCGAAATATTTGAGGCTGGTCTGACGGACCACCGATTCCGGCAGGTGAGGCGGGGGAGCGGCGCCGCTCCAGTGGATGGAGAGGAGATAATCGCGGACATATTGTTTGTCGAAGCTCGGCTGGCTTTTGCCGAGGGCGTAGGCGTCGATCGGCCAAAAGCGGGAAGAATCGGGGGTGAGCACCTCATCGATAAGAATAGGCCGGCCGGTTT
>DATDON010000396.1:0-7938 GCA_035293225.1 Candidatus Manganitrophaceae bacterium | reverse complement strand
TAGGGGCGAACCCCTCTGTTCGCCCCTCCCTGGGGCTTTATGGAGATCGATCGGCGGGAATTCCTTAAAATACTCGGCGCGGGGGGGGCGACGGCGGCCCTGGTCGGCTGTTCCGCGGAACCGCCTGAAAAGTTGATTCCTTACCTGATTCCGCCGGAGGATGTCGTCCCCGGCGTCGCCGTCTGGTACGCCACCGTCTGCGGCGAATGCCCCTCCGGATGCGGCATGATCGTCCGGACCCGGGAAGGGAGGGCCGTGAAGGTGGAGGGAAACCCTTCCCATCCGATCAACCAGGGCCGTCTCTGCGCCAGGGGCCAGGCGACCCTCCAGGGGCTCTATAACCCGGACCGGATTCGCCAGCCGTTGTTACGAGACCGTTCCGGCCGTCTCCAACCGATTTCGTGGGAAGAGGCGGAGTCGTTGATGGCGGCCCGGCTTGCCGACCTTCGGCGCCGGGGGGAGGGGGATCGGGTCGTTTTCGTCGCCCCCCTTCTCACCGGAAGCCTCGGCCGTCTGATCGATGAGTGGCTGGAGGCGCTCGGCTCGAAGCGCCGTCTGGTCTACGAGCCCTTCGCCTACGAACCGCTGCGCGCCGCGAACCGGATCGCCTTTCGACAAGAGGCCATTCCGACGTACGATATCGAATCGGCGAAGGTTCTCGTTTCGTTCGGCGCCGATTTTCTTGAAACCTGGATCTCGCCGGTCTCCTATTCCAGAGAGTTCGCCTCCTTTCGGGCATATCGGGAGGGGAGGATCGGGACCTTTTTCTATGTCGGGCCGCGTCTTTCTATGACGGCGGCCAACGCCGACCGGTGGATCCCGATCAAACCCGGGACCGACCATCTGCTCGCTTTGGGGATGACCCATCTGATCCTCGCCGAAGGGCTGGCGTCCCCCCTCCCCCCCGGAGAGCGGGAGCGGATCAGAACGGCGGTTCAGAGCTACACGCCGGAGAGGGTGGCGCAGCGGACCGAGGTTCCGGAGGGGACGGTCTTCCGGCTTGCCAGGGCCTTCGCCCGGGGACGTCCCGCGCTCGCCCTCGGAGGAGGGTTGGGGAACTCCACGGCGGACGCCGCGGCGGTCAACCTGCTGAACTACGTCGTCGGCGCCGTCGGAAAGACGGTCCGGTTCGGTCCGAACGCCGGCGCAGGCCGAGCGGGGGCCTACCGCGACCTGCTCGGATCGGTCGATGCGATGATGGAAGGAGAGGTCCAGGCGCTTCTCCTCTACAATGTCAACCCCCTCTTCACCCTTCCTCAGGCGGTTCGATTTCGAGAGGCGCTCCGGCGGGTCCCTTTCGTGGTCAGTTTTTCAAGTTTTATGGATGAGACGACGGCGGAGGCGGGGCTCGTCCTCCCGGACCATACCTCTCTTGAGAGCTGGGGGGACGACGCCCCCCGCGTGGGGGTCCATGGCCTGGCGCAGCCGGCGGCGCGGCCGATCTTTCAAACGAAGCAGATCGGCGATACCCTCCTTTCGCTGGCCCGGCGGTTGGGCGATCCGATGGCGCGGCGCTTCCCCTCGCCCGATTTTCATGAATATCTCCGGGAGGGATGGAAGCGGCTTCACCGGAGGCTTGCGCCCGATGCGCCGTTCGAAACGTTTTGGGAGAAGGCGCTGCGACAAGGGGGGGTCTGGGAGGAGATCAAAACGGAAGAGGTCGGTCTTTCGGAAGCGTTTTTTAAATTCTCTTTTGAGGAGATGACGAACGAACCGGCGGGGCCGGAGCGCTTTTATCTTCATCTGTACCCTTCGTTGTCCCATTTCGATGGCCGGGGGGCGAACCGGCCCTGGCTTCAGGAGCTTCCCGATCCGATGGCCCAGATTGTTTGGGACAACTGGTTGGAAATTCACCCGGCGACGGCGCAGCGCCTTGGGATCGCCGAGGGAGATCTCGTCAAGGTCGCCTCTCCGGATGGCGAGGTCGAGGCGCCGGCCCATCTCTTTGAGGGGGTCCGGCCCGATGTGGCGGCGATCCCCCTCGGACAGGGCCATACGGCCTTTGGTCGGTACGCGGAAGGACGGGGGGAGAATCCGATGAGGCTTCTTCCCTCCCCGCCGGAGCCTTTGTCTGGGGGGCCGGCTTTTCACGCGACCCGGGTGACGTTGACGCCGACCGGAAAGAGACATCTTCTCGCCTCCCCCGTCGGCAGCGACCGTCAGGGGGAACGGAACATCGTTCAGGCGGTTCCGCTCAGCGGGTTGGGAAAGGAAGAGATCGAGAAGGGGGAGGATGGGGCGCCGCATGCGCTGGAGATGTATCCCCCTCATCCCCATCCGGAACACCGGTGGGGGATGGTCATCGATCTGAACGTCTGCACCGGATGCTCCGCCTGCGTGGTCGCCTGCTACGCCGAGAACAACCTCCCGGTGGTCGGAAAAGAGCAGTTCGCGAAGGGGCGGGAGATGGCCTGGATCCGGATTGAACGCTATTTTGAGGGTGAACCAAACCGGCCGGAGAGCCGTTTCCTCCCGATGCTTTGCCAGCATTGCGACCACGCCCCCTGCGAACCGGTCTGCCCCGTCTACGCCACCTATCACACGCCGGAAGGGCTCAACGCCCAGGTTTACAACCGCTGCATCGGGGTCCGTTATTGTTCCAACAATTGCCCTTACAAGGTCCGGCGCTTCAATTGGTTTGACTCCCCGTGGACGGAGCCCCTCCACCTTCAGCTGAACCCCGATGTGACGGTCCGGAGCAAGGGGGTGATGGAGAAGTGCACGTTTTGCGTCCAGCGGATCAAAGAGGCGGAGGACCGGGCGAAAGATGAAGGCCGGCCCGTTCGGGACGGGGAGATCACCCCCGCGTGCGCCCAGACCTGCCCGACCCGGGCGATCGTTTTTGGAGACCTCAAAGACCCCGGCAGCGAGGTGTCGAAGCGGGCGCGGACGCCGAGGCGCTACCGCGTCCTCGAACATCTCAACACGAAGCCGGCGATCACTTATTTGAAGAAGATCCTCCAGGACACCGAGCAGGTCTGACATGGCCGAGACGACCTATCGACAGATCAATCAAGACCTCCTCAAGACGATGCGCCCGGCCGGACGGGTCTATTACGCCATCCTTGCGCTGGATCTGCTGGTCCTCGCCTGGGGGATCTACGCCTGGGGTTATCAGATCAAAAACGGGATGGGGGTGTCGGGAAAAACCCATCCGGTCGGATGGGCGCTTTACATCGCCACCTTCGTCTTCTGGATCGGCATCGCCCACTCCGGCACGTTGATCTCCGCGATCCTTTTCCTCTTTCGCTGCAAATGGCGGAACGCCATCTACCGCTCCGCCGAGGCGATGACCCTCTTCGCCCTGATGACCGCCGCGTTTTTCCCGATTATTCACCTCGGGAGGCCGTGGCTCTTCTACCGCCTTTTTCCCTATCCCCAGCAGGGACATCTCTGGATCAATTTCCGCTCCCCTCTGGCCTGGGACGTCTTCGCCGTCGGGACCTATCTGATCGTCAGCGCCCTCTTCTTTTTTACCGGGCTCGTTCCCGACCTCGCCGCCGTCCGGGATCAGGCGAGCGGGTGGCGCGGGAAGATCTACCGGTTTCTCGCGCAGGGGTGGACGGGGACCGATCGGCAATGGCGGGGCTACACGAGCGCCTATCTCTTCCTCGCCGGGCTGGCGACCCCCTTGGTGGTCTCCGTCCACAGCATCGTCTCCTGGGATTTCGCCATGTCGATCGTTCCCGGCTGGCATTCGACGATATTCGCCCCCTATTTCGTCGCGGGGGCGATCCACTCCGGCCTGGCGATGTCGCTGACGATCCTCATCCCGCTACGGCGTATCTACGGGCTGGAGGCGTACATTACGCGCGATCATCTGGAGAATGTCGCCAAGCTGATGATTCTCACGACGTTGATCATGTTCTACTCGTATATGATGGAGTTTTTCGTCGCCGCCTACAGCGGGAATATCTTCGAGAAAGAGACCTTCCTCTACCGGGCCTCGGGGGATTACGCCGTCGCCTTCTGGATCATGCTGATCTTCAACGCCGTCGTTCCGCTCCTTTTCGGCGTCAGAGAAATCCGGAGGAGCGTTCCCTGGCTCTTTACCCTTTCGATTCTGGTCAACATCGGGATGTGGTGCGAGCGTTTCGTCATCATCGTCGCCTCGCTGGCCCACGAATATGTTCCTTTCTCCTGGGGCCTCTTTCAGGGGCCGACCTGGGTTGAATTATCGATCCTGGCCGGGAGCTTCGCCTGGTTCTTCCTCTGGTTCCTTCTCTTCGCAAAGTTTCTCCCGGTGGTCTCGATCACCGAGGTGAAAGAGCTGGCGCCGGTCGGGGGAGCCGGATCCGGACGGCGGGATAGAATATTGACCTCCGGGAAATGGTTTCCGGCGCAACGGAAACCCATGACCTCCGGGAAATGGTTTCCGGCGCAACGGAAACCCATGACCTCCGGGAAATGGTTTCCGGCGCAACGGAAACCCACGCATGGAGAGGATGGAACACGGCCCGCCCTCCCCTCCCTCTCCCGGCTGAGGGTTTTGGGAATCTTCACCCATTCCGATTCTTTTCTCAAGGCGTTTCGAGAACTCCACCGGGTGGGGGCCGGGGAACTGACCGCCTTTTCACCGGTCCCCCTTCATGAGATCGAAAATATTTTGGGGCGGGGTCGAAGCCCGGTCCGTTTTTTTACTTTCGCAGGAGGAGTCCTGGGGATCGCCGCCGGCCTTGCCCTGACGATTGGGACCTCCCTTCATTACCCCCTCATGACCGGCGGGAAGCCGATCGTCTCGATTCCCCCTTTCCTGGTCATCTGCTTTGAGTTCGCGATCCTCTTCGGGGCGGTCGGGACGCTTCTCGGTCTCCTCATCAACATCCGCCTGCCGCGGTTCGGGCTGGAGCCGGGCTATGACCCTTCCTTCTCGGTAGACCGTTTCGGTCTCTACGTCCGCTGTCGGGCCGACCAGGGCGGCCTCGTCGAGGGGGTTCTGGCCGAATGCGGCGCGGAGGAGGTCCGTCGTGAAGAGATTTGATCCTTCGCTGATCTCGGTATGGGCCGCCCTCTTGGTTGTGGCGGGGGCGATCGTCTCTCTTGTCGCCGCCCTTCCCCGTGTGAAGGATATGGCCGATCAACCCTCCATCAAGCCTCAGGAGGCGCCGTTTCTTCCGCCGCCCCGGTCGGCGCCGATTCAAGGAAGGGAGCGGACGATCGGCCTGCTCGAAGCGATGGCGTTGAAAAACCCGGCGCCGGCGACCCGCGATTCGATTGAAACCGGCCGGCGACTTTTCGAGACCATCTGCGCCGTCTGCCACGGGGCCGACGCGAAAGGAAAGGGGCCGATCTCCAAAAAACTGGTGATCCCGCCCGCCGACCTCACCTCGGCGTCGACGGCGGCGCGGCCCGATGGATATTACTACATCGTGATGCGGCAGGGAGGGGCCGTGATGCCGAGCCAGGCGGAAGCGCTTTCATCGCGCGATCGATGGGATATCGTCAATTATCTGAGGGATCTTCAAAGGGGAGGGGGAAGCGGATGACCGACCCGGCCGCTCCAGCGCACGCGGCGCCCCCTCCCGCCAAAACATTGAGAAGGGTGTTATGGGGGCTCCTTCTTCTCGGAGGGGCGACATTCCTTATCGCGGCTTATGGACCGAATCGGCTGAGGGCCTGGCAAATTTTCCTGGTCAACTTCCTCTTCTGGTCCGGAATGGCGCAAGGGGGCCTTGTCTTCGTCGCGGTATATGATCTGACCCGCGCCAGGTGGGGAGAGCCGGTCCGGACACTCGCTCTCGGAATGGGGGGCTTTTTACCTGTTTCTTTCTTCCTTTTGTTCGTCCTGTTTGCGGGAGCGGAGATCCTCTTTCCCTGGGCGCGCCAACCGATCCCGGAGAAAAAAATGTGGCTCAACCTCCCGTTTCTTTTCAGCCGGGACGCCATCGGGCTTCTCGGCCTCTATAGCGTCGCCCTCGCCTATCTCTACTATTCGCTCCGGCCCCGCGTCGGCGCCGAACTCGTCCGGGAAGGGGGGCGCCTTCCATGGACCATCGCCCTCTTGGTCAAGGGTTGGCGCGGAGAAGAGGCCGAACGGGAAAGAAGCCGGCGTTTTCTGGCGACCCTCGCCCCGCTCTTCATCGTCTGTTACGGGCTGGTCTTTTCCCTCCTCGGATTCGACTGGGTGATGGCGCTCGACCCGCAGTTCTACAGCACCCTCTTCGGCGCCTACTTCTTCATGAGCAGCTTCTACCTCGGCTTGGCCGGGACGGTCATCACGGCGGCGCTGGCGCAAAAGCGCTTTGGATTGGAAAAAATAATCGGGAAATCTCAATTTCACGACCTTGGAAAATTCCTGCTCGCCTTCTGTATGGTGACGGGGGATTTCCTCTGGTCGCAATACGCGGTGATCTGGTACGGAAATCTGCCGGAGGAGACCGGATTTATCATCTTGAGGACGAAAACGGCGCCCTGGTCCCCCCTCGCCTGGGCCGTTCTGATCATCGGCTTTATCGGCCCCTTCCTCGTTCTTCTCAGCCGGAGAGCCAAAGAGAACCCCGTGATTCTCGGCGCCGTCGCTTTTTTTATTGCGGTCGGTCTTTGGCTGGAGCGCTACCTTCTGGTGGTCCCCTCTCTCTCTAGAAGCCCGGAACTCCCCCTCGGATGGATCGAGCTTTTCATTTCCTTGGGTTTTCTCTCCGCTTTTCTCCTCACGTATCTCGGTTTCGGCGCCCGTTTTCAAAAAATATTGAGGTCCTCCCGGGTTTAGCGAATGTGGAGTAGAATATTTCTATAGCAAGGCGGAAGGAGGGGGTCGAAAATGAAACGGGGAAAAACAATAATCAGTTTCTTTGGGGTCGTGGGGGCGGTTCTCCTCATTGTGTTGGCGGTTCTCTCCCAAGGCGAGGAGATCAAATTCCTCAAGATCAAATATATGAAGGCCCAGGAAGACATGGGAGCGGCCACGTTGGCGGCCGGTCAGTTGGGGTGGAATCGCGGAGCGGTCCAAGAGCGACTCGGCCGACTCATCCAAGAGGCCGGCCCGAACGGAAAGATCGATCAGGCGTCGCTGGGGAGAGGGATCGCGGAGGGAGCCTCTTTGAAATGGCGGGAAGGAGCGGCCCAGGAGGCGTTGGGCGCCGCGATCCTCAAAACATCCCGGATCGTCGCGAAGGAAGCGGAGATTACCGGAAAAGGGAGGGTTCAGGAACGGCTGGGAACGATGATCTTGGCGCAGGCCCGGCTTGAACAGGCGCTTGCGGAGGGGTCGAAACGGGCCGCCCTCGTTAAAGCGGGAGAGATTCAAGAAAGACAGGGAAGGGAGATTCAAAAGGCAGCCCAATTCGATTGGGCCGAAAAGACCCTGGCCGGTCAGGTCCAGACGGCTCTTCAAGTTGTTTCGACGGAGAGGGCGCCGGGTCCCATTTCACTCGAAGCCCTCTCGATCATCCGTTCTCAAGCGGGATTTGAGCCGGAAGGGAATCTTCGCTTGGGCTTGATCCTCTTTGAAGAAAAGAGCGGAATATCGGTTGCGGGAATTCTCCCGCAGCCGGAGATCATCGCCCCATCGATCGGATATGCGGAGGCGAGAGGGGGAGGGTTCAGGGAATTCGGTTTTTTTTCCCTTCTTTCTTTTGTGTGGGCAATGGGGATGTTCTCTTGGGGCTGGACCGATCTGGACCGTTCCTTGAGAGAAGGTGAAGCGCGAATGGAAGAGAAGCCGGCGGAGTTTCGGAAAGCCGCTTGACGTCCGGCCCTCAGAAATGGACGGCGACAAAGGAGAGAACCGTAGAGACGTTCCGGTGAGATGTCTCACCGGAAGGGTCACACCGGCGTAAAGGTGTGGCGCGGGCTTTTGATCGTCAGGACGGGGCAGGAAGATTGGCGCACCACCCGTTCGGCTTGGCTACCGATCATGAGATGCGCCATGCCGGTCCTTCCGTGCGTTCCCATGATAATGAGGTCGGCGTCCTTCTTCCTCGCCATCCGGATGATCTC
>DATDON010000395.1:0-2283 GCA_035293225.1 Candidatus Manganitrophaceae bacterium | reverse complement strand
AAGAAACACGACCGGATCTATGTTTTGCTGAAGAATGGGGATCCGTATTGGACGCCGGTTTCGATCCATCATGAACCGCCCGTGACCGCCTCAGGAGAGGTCGCGATCAGAGGGGAAGTGACCGGCGTGATTGAAAAATCTTGGAACCCGGGGACGCGCCAGTATGAGGAGGGAAAGAGGCTCCAAATCCGCTACGGGATTGAGAATTATTTCGTTCCGGAGGGGGAAGGCCGCGCCTTGGAGCGTCCGGGCCCGGACCAAAATATTTCGATCCGGGTCGCGGTGGACCGCTTCGGCGGCGCCGGGATCAAAGCGGTTCTGGTCAACGGCCTGCCGCGATATACCGAGAGGCTCTTTTGAACGAAAAGAAAATATTTTTTAGGTTCACCCCGCCCGGTCGATCTCCACGGTGAGGGCGATCTCTCTCAGGATCGCGGCGACCCGCTCGCACCGCTCCAACGCTCCCGCATAGCAGACGGCGCGGCCATAGGTGTGGGCTTCCATCGTGATGTCCACGGCCTTTTGCAGGGAGGCGCCGGTCGCCTTCCGGACCTGAAGGACCACCTCATCGAAGCTGTGATCATCGTCGTTGTAGAGGATCACCTCCCACGGGAGTCCCCGCTCGATCTCTTCTTCCGATTCGATGAAGACGTCCGGCGTCTCTAAGACTTGCGGGCTCATTTTTCCAGAAGGGTTGTTTGAATCGCCTCCCAATCGGTGAGGGGAGGGGTACAGGTGAAATTCCGGCAGACATACACGGTCGGTTTTCCATCCACCGCTTTTTTCCCCTTCACGGCGTCGGGGAGAGGGGCGCCGTCGGTCCGGTCGGGGTCGGCCGCGAAGAGGACCTTGTTCGGAAGATAAAGCCGGTGAATGCGGGAGAGGAGCGCTTCGGTTTCGGCGCTGTTTGGTTTTCCGATGACGACGATTTCCTTCGGTTTGCGCAGATAAAAGTCGGCGGCGGCGATCAGGCTCCCCGTGGCGAAGACGTTCTCTTCCATCGCCTCCGAAAAGAACCGGAGGGTCTTTTCCCCCTTTTCAAAGTAGGCCGGCTCTCCGGTGAAGTAAAAGAGCCGGAGAAGGCCGTGCGCGGCGACGGCGGCGCCGGAGGGGATCGACTGATCGGCGGACGATTTATAACGGGCGATCAGCGGTTCGTGGTCTTTGGAGGTGAAGAAGAACCCTCCCTGCGCCTCATCCCAGAACTGATCGATGAGCCGTTCGGCGAGCCGCTTCGCCGGGTCGAGATACTTTAAATCGAACGTCGCTTCATGGAGGTCGAGCAGGGCGTCGATCAGGTAAGCGTAGTCGTCGAGATAGGCGTTGAGTTTTCCGACGCCGTCTGTGTAAGTACGGAGAAGACGCCCCTCTTGGTAAAGACGGGTCAGAATAAATTCGGCGGCCCTTTGCGCGGCCGAGAGGTAACGGGGGTTGCGCGTGACCCGGTACCCTTCCACGAAGGCCCCGATCATCAGTCCGTTCCAGCTCGTCAAAATCTTTTCATCGCGGAACGGCTTGACCCTTTTTTCTCTTTCGAGGAAGAGTTTTTGTTTCGCCTCTTTCAAGAGGCGGCTCAGATCCTCCTTCCTTGCCCCCGTTTCCTTGGCGAGGAGATCGATCGGCTGGGCGATATGTAAGATATTTTCCCCCTCGAAATTGCCGGCGTTCGTGACCCCATAATACCGGCAAAAAAGGGCGCCGTCCTCTTCTCCCAGAACCCCTTTGATCTCCCGGGGGGTCCAGACGAAAAACTTCCCTTCGCGTCCCTCGCTGTCGGCGTCTTGCGTGGAGTAGAATCCCCCTTCCGGATCGGTCATCTCCCGAATCACATATTCTAAAGTTTCTTCCCCGATTTCGCGGTAGAAGTCCTGGCCGGTCGCCTGGGACGTCCAGAAATAAAGGCGGGCGAGTTGCGCGTTGTCGTAAAGCATTTTTTCAAAATGGGGAACGAGCCAGCGCTCATCGGTGGAGTAGCGATGAAAGCCGCCGCCGAGCTGGTCGTAAATCCCCCCCCAGGCCATCTTTCCGAGCGCAAGGGTCGCCATCGTTCGATAGGTCTCTTCTCCGCTTTGGCGCCAATAGCGCAAGAAGAGGACGAGGGAGGAGACCGCCGGAAATTTGGGCGCCCCTCCGAATCCGCCGTGGGTGGTGTCGAAGATACGGGAAAGGCTTTCGGCGGCCAGCTCCAGTAATTGAGGATGGATCTCTTTTTTAGCGGGAAGGGCGCCGACGCCCGACATCCGGCCGAGCGCGTTCTGAACATCTTGAACGGTTTTTTGAATG
>DATDON010000394.1:0-5167 GCA_035293225.1 Candidatus Manganitrophaceae bacterium | reverse complement strand
CTGCCGGCGCCAACGACGGTTCGGCGGCGACGGCGACAACCGCTCCCCCCGGCATGGTCCTCATCCCCGCCGGCCCGTTTTGGATGGGGCTGGACAAACTCCCTCCAGACACCCCCTGGGGGCAGGAAGACGCCAAGCCGCGGCGTCGCGTCATCCTCCCCTCTTTTTATATCGACCGTCATGAGGTCACCTACGGCGATTACCAAAAATACGACCCGAAGCTTGAAATTCCGGGCCGGACGGCCCCCTTTCCGGTCACCGACGTCAACTGGTTCGAGGCCGACAGCTATTGCAGATCGATCGGGAAGCGCCTTCCGACCGAAGCGGAATGGGAAAAGGCGGCGCGGGGCGCCGACGGCCGGGTCTATCCGTGGGGAAACGCGTTTGACCCTAAAAAGACCAACGTGGGATCTTCTCCGGCGCCGGTCGGGCGACATCCGGAAGACCGGAGCCCCTACGGGGTGATGGATATGGCCGGGAACGTCTCGGAATGGACCGAGAGTTGGTATCAACCTTATCCCGGCAATACCTACCGGTCGACCGATTATGGAATCGTCCAAAAGGTGGTGAGGGGGGGCTCATTCAACGGCGCCCGCCATTTCGCCGACGAGATGTTCTCCCAGACGACCTTTCGAAACTACAATCGCCCCGACGCCTTCGGGCCCGACACCGGTTTCCGCTGCGCCCGATCGGCGCCGAAAGAAGCGGGCCGATGACCGAAGCGCTTCTTCTTTTCCTCGTCGGGGGGATCGCGGGCCTTCTCGCCGGACTGCTCGGCATCGGGGGCGGGATCGTTCTGGTCCCGGCGCTGATCTTTTTGTTCGAGTCGCTCAGTGTCCCGCCGGAGATTCTCACCCACCTCGCGGTCGGGACTAGCCTCGCCTCCATCATCTTCACAGGCGCAGCGAGCGCTTGGGCGCATCACCGGAGAAAAAATGTCGATTGGTCAATCGTCTGGGGAATGGCGCCGTTTATCGTGATCGGAGCGCAGATCGGGGCGTTCCTCGCCGGCGCCATCGAGGGGGGAGATCTGAAGCGGCTGTTCGGCTACTTCGAACTCTTGATCGCGGCCCGCATGCTCCTGTCCTGGGAAGGGGCGCCGGGCGCCGGACGCGTCTCCAAGCGACTTCTCTATCCGGCGGGGGGGCTGGCGATCGGGATCGTCTCATCCCTTTTCGGAATCGGCGGGGGGACCCTCACCGTTCCGCTCATCGTCACCCTGATGGGCAGGCCGATCAAGACCGCCGTAGGGACTTCGAGCGCGCAAGGCGCCGTCATCGCGATCTTCGGCGCCATCGGCTTCGTCCATCAGGGATGGGGTCATCCTTCCCTTCCCCCCGGCGCGTGGGGATACGTCTCGATCCCCGCGGCCCTCCTCATCGCCGCCGCCAGCGCGGCCGCGGCCCCCCTCGGCGCCCTCTTGGCCCATCGGATCGATCCGTCTTATCTCAGCCGATTTTTCGGCATTCTCCTGATCGGGGTCGGAATGAGGCTGATCGGATTATTTTAGGAGCATTGACAGATTCCGTTCATACCGCTACATTTGCTGATGGGAGTGGCCTTTCATGATCTATCTTCTTTTCTTACTCTTCTCATTGATGAGTCCGGGGCCGGCGGCCGCCGAGGTCTACAAATACGTCAACGAACAGGGGATCGTCTCTTTCACCGACGACCTCGCCAAGGTCCCCGAAGCGCAGCGGCAGACTGTTGAAAAAGCGCAGTCGGCCCTTTCCTCCTTCTCTTCCGCGCCGATCTCCTTCGCATCCGATGAAAGCCGGTTTGGGCGCTGGATAAGCCATCCCCTTTCGAAATATATCGCCGCTTTCGTCGCCCTCGCCATTCTGATGCTCTACGTTCAGAGCCGGACAAAAAATCTCCTCCTACGCCTGGCGGTCAAGCTCCTTTTCGTCGGTTTCCTCGGCGCCGCGATTTACAGCGTCATCGTCTCGCAATCCCTCCCCACCCCCTCCGGAACTTCCATCGATACCTTTATTCCAAACACCGCCGCGATCCAAAAAGTTCAAAAACAGGTCAAAGAGATCGAGGAAAAGCAGAAGAAAGAGGAGGCGCTGATCAACTCTCTGCTTCCTTCTGAAGAAAACAAGTAATTTGTTCCGGAGAGGGATCAGTCGATACGGGAAAGCTTGTTTCTCAGGTAAAAATCGGTGAGGACCAGCGCCATCATCGCCTCGGCGATCGGGACGGCGCGGAGGCCGACGCAGGGATCGTGGCGGCCTTTGGTGGCGACCTTCGCGGGACGGCCGTGAATGTCGATCGTCTCCTGTTCGACGGCGATGGAAGAGGTCGGCTTGACCGCCAGTCGGACGACGATCTCGTCTCCGTTTGAAATTCCGCCGAGAATCCCACCCGCGTGGTTCGATTTAAATCCGGTCGGCGTGATCGGATCGCAATTCTCGCTCCCCTTCAGCTCCACCACCCGAAAGCCGTCGCCGATCTCCACCCCTTTCACCGCGTTGATCGACATCATCGCCCCCGCCAGCGCCGCGTCGAGTTTATCAAAGACCGGCTCCCCCAGTCCGGCGGGAACCCCTTTGACCACCACCTCGACCATCGCCCCGATGGAATCTTTTTCGGCTTGGGCCTTTTGAATCACCCGCTCCATCTCGACCGCCGCGTCGGCGTCCGGACAGAAAAGGGCGTTTCGGCCGATTTGCGAATAATCGATCTTGTTGATCTTGACCGGCCCCACCTGCGTCACGTAACCGATGATTTCAATCCCTGCACGGGATAAGATCTTCCGTCCGATCGCGCCGGCCGCCACCCGCGCCACCGTCTCCCGCGCGGAAGAGCGCCCGCCCCCCCGATAATCCCGGTAACCGTATTTTTTGAAGTAAGTGTAATCGGCGTGCCCCGGGCGAAAGAGGTCTTTGATGTATTCGTAGTCCTTCGATTTGGCGTCTTCGTTGTAGACGATCAGGGCAATGGGGCTCCCCGTGCTTTTCCCCTCAAATATCCCGGAGAGGATCTTCACCGCGTCGGACTCCTTGCGTTGGGTCACCAGCTTGCTTTGGCCCGGTTTTCGCCGGTCCAAATCCTTTTGGAGGTCTTCTTCAGAGAGGGGAAGGCCGGCGGGGCAGCCGTCGACAATCGCGCCGAGCGCGACGCCGTGGCTCTCCCCGAAGGTGGTGACACGGAAGAGTTGTCCGAATGTATTGCCGGCCATGAGTAAATCCTCGTTATTCGTTATTCGTTATTCGTAAAATAATATAGAGGAATTGTTTTTTCCCGTTTAACGCTGAACGAATAACGTTTAACGTCTTTTTAAATTTCCGCCCACTTGATCGTGCATCCCATCGCGTGGGTCTCCGGCTTGGCGACGGGCCGGCCGGACAAGAGCGCGTCGATCGCGTCGCGCAAATCGGTCGACGTCACCTTTCCGGGATGCCACGGATTGTCGTCGATCCGGCCGGTGTAGCGAAGCCGCCTCTCGCCGTCCAACAAAAAAATCTCCGGGGTGTAATGGGCGCCGTACGCGTTCGCCGTCGCCTGGCTCTCATCGCGGAGATAGGGGAAGTTGTATCCTTTTCCCTTCGCTCGAAGGACCATCTTCGGAAAATCGTCCTCGGGATAATTGACCGTCTCATTCGCGTTGATCGCCGCCAGCGCCACCCCCTTGTCGGCGTAATCTCTCTGGATTGAAATCAGGCGTTCCTCGTATGCCTGAACGTACGGGCAATGGTTGCAGGTAAACATCACGGCGACCGCCTTTTTATCCTTGAAGGAACCGAGGGAATACCGCTTCCCATCGACCCCCGGAAGATCGAAATCGGGCGCCTTCGCCCCGATCGCCAAACGTTTCTCGGCCATACATCACCTATTTATTCAAACATTCCGTACAGATCTTCTTGCCGTCCTTTTCGGTCAGAAGCGCCACATCGGTATGCTCTCCGCATCGACCGCACTGGACCGCTTCGTATTTTCCCGTTTTGGGGGGAGGGGGAAGGGTAATATGCTGAATCGAAAAAAGGCGCGACTCGGGGGCCGAGAGGATCTCCGCGATTTTATCGTCGGTTAATTTTTGAAAAGCGGCCTTCTGCGCCGGCGCGGCGTTCGGAGCGGCCGCCTCTTTCCGGAGTCTTCGCAACTCATGATGGTCGAAGGTGTCCCAATAAGCGCAGTAGGCCCGGACCGCTTTTCCGGTCTTGGTGTTTTGCAGGATGTAGACCGGCTTTCCGATCCGGGTCAGGGCGAGATTCCGTTTCCCGAATGTGCAGCCGGTCACCTCCTGAATCGCGTCCAAGGCGCAGGTTTCGTTTCCGACCAGGGCGACCACCTCCTTCATATTCTTCATCTGGTCCCCCATCTCCCGCATGAGCGCCTTCGCGGCGCGGTAACCGATCGCAATATCCAAACAAAGATGCCGATGAAAATCGACCACCCCCTTGAACTCCGCGTCCATGACTCCTCCTCTTTATATCAAGTATGAAGTTTTGAAGATGATCATATCATATTCTTCCGGGAAATCAAACGTCCCGGCCGATTTTGTTAAAGGGTCTTCCGCAAAACGACCGGTCTTTCCGCTTGCCGGGAATCATTTTTTCTTATCGATTGACAAGCCCTACCCATCGGGTTACAATTTTTTAAACATTAAAACGGGAGGCGGCCATCAGCGATTCATCCAAATATTATTCCGGCAGGCGGGAAAATATTTCCCAAGGCGCGCCGGGCGGGCCGCTTCAGATCATCGATCAGCTTTTGGCGGCGACGCCGCAGGAAGATCAACGCTATCCTCTCCTTCACGCCCTCCGAAAAAAGGTGTTGGAGGGGGATTTGAATCTCCAGCAGATTCAGATCGAGATCAAAAAGCTTAATCAGGCGCTCGAAAAGGTGACCGCGCCGGCCAATCGGATCGGGACGCTCCTGGGGATTCCGGGCCCGGAGATCGCCCATGTCATCGTCGGCGGGGCCGATTACTACACCAACATCGACCCTCGCGTGAAGCCGGAAGAGCTGTCGATCGGAACGCAAGTGTTGGTCAATGAGGCATTCGTCGTGCTGAAGACGATCGGCTATCACCGCGGCGGATCGGTGGTGAAGATCACCGATCTCCTCCCCGACGGCCGACTTCGGGTGGGGCAGGAGCCTGGGACGCAATCGACCCTTTTGATCCGCTCTTCCGAGCTGGGGAACGCGCCGTTGAAGATCG
>DATDON010000393.1:0-16741 GCA_035293225.1 Candidatus Manganitrophaceae bacterium | reverse complement strand
GAGGGGCGTCGATTTCGTCGAGGAGACAAAAAGGGCTCGGATGGATCAGAAAGGTGGCGAACAAAAGGGAGATGGCGGTCAGCGCCTTTTCGCCGCCGGAGAGGAGGGTAATGCTGCGCGGCTTCTTGCCGGGGGGTTGGGCGATCATTTCGATCCCCGAGTCGAGCGGATGGGCCTCGTCGACCAAGAGCAGCTCCGCTTTGCCGCCGCCGAAAAAGGAGGTGAAGACCTCCCCGAACTTTTGATTCAACGTGTGAAACGTATCGACGAATAAGGTCTGAGTCGTCTTATTGATCTTTGCGATCGCCTGGCGGAGGCTCTCCATGGAAGTCGTCAAGTCCGATTCTTGGGTGGTGAGGAACTGATAGCGGGCTTCCAGCTCCCGATACTCTTCAATCGCCCCCAGATTCACCGGCCCCATCTCTTCCAAAGAGCGCCGGAGGGCGCCGGCCTTCTCCCGGCTCTCCTCCGGAGACCCTTCCAATCCCGTAAAGGGATAATCGCAGATCTCGATCTGATAGCTCATCAGGATCGTTTCGCGTATCTTTTCCTGCGTCATTTGCGCCTCGATCTTCCGAAGCGCCTTTTCTTGAAGCCCCTTTTGCGTCTGATCGAGCGCCGTGCGAAGTTGCGCCATCTCCTCCTCCACCTTCTGAAGGCCGGCCATCACGGCGCCGAGAACCTCGGTCTTTGCGCGAATTTCCAGCGTGAACCGTTCCCGCTCCGCGGCGAGTTGTTCGATGCCGGCGACCGCCTCCCTCTCTTCCGCCTCGCCGGTCGTTGACTTTTCCCGAAGCGCGCCCAAGAGACGTTCTTTCTCCAAAAGCCGCTGGCTCAAATCTTCCTTCGCCCGCCCGATGCGCGAGAGATTCTCCGAAACGCGCAGCCGCTTTTCCTTCAGCGAGGCGGTTTCCATCTTCAATCGGACCACCTCTTCTTTTAAAGCGCCGAGCGCAAGACGAAGCTCATCCAATTTGGCCTGCCGCAGGTTCAAAGAGCCCTCTTTCTCTTCTTTCAACCTCTGATTCTCCGTGATTAGATTCCGTTCGCTCTCTTCTTTCGCCAGAATCTCCGACTCCTCTTTATTCCCCTCCTCCTGCTCAAAGAGAACGGTTTGGAGCGCGTTCTGGAAACGGTCTATCTCAGCCAGGAGGGCGGCGTGGTCTTTTTCTTTATCAAGCCGCTCCAATTCAATCGATCGGATTTCGCTCGATAGGCTCTCCAACCGGAGGCGGGTTTCCTGGAGGGTCGCCTGATCCTGTTCGATTCCCGCTTCAAGCGATTTCAAATCGGCGTGGAGCCGCGCCATCTGATCGGAAAGGAGCTTAATCTCTCTTTTTTGCTCTAAAAGGCCCGCCTCGCCCCTCCCCCCTCCGGAGACGACCCCGGAAGGATCGATTACCTCTCCCTCAAGGGTCGCCAGAACGCCGGCGTTCGGAGAAGCGTCCCACAACCGAAAGGCCGAATCGAGGTCTTGGACGAGGATCACCTCTCCGAGAAGAAGATCGGCAATCGCCTCGTATCCGGGGCGGCAGGAGATGTGGTCCCGCGCCCGGCCGATCACCCCTTCGCCTTCGATCCTTTCAAGGGGAGCGCCGGCGCTTTTTAAGACCCGGGGGGTTCGGGGGAAAAACATCCCGCGCCCTTCCTGGGAACTCCGAAGGCGCTCGATCCCTTTTTTAATTTC
The DNA here is from genome assembly GCA_035293225.1 of Candidatus Manganitrophaceae bacterium. Classification (GTDB taxonomy): domain Bacteria; phylum Nitrospirota; class Nitrospiria; order SBBL01; family Manganitrophaceae; genus DATDON01. Next base: position 15,054 of record DATDON010000393.1, on the reverse strand, counting down.
GGCGTGACCTTCCACCACGATCCCCCGGAGCCGGTTCTCCAAAACCGCCTCGATCGCTTTTTCATAAAGGGTCGGGACCTCGATGAGGTCGGCGACCATCCCCTGAAGTCCTTCCAGATGAAAGAGAAGGTTTTCCGATCCCTCCTGTCTCCCCAACAGGCCGCGATAAAAACCTTCCCGGGAGGCGGCGCGGGCCGACTTGGCCGCCCATTCCTCTTTGATTTGGGCGAGCTGAGCCGACTTCATTTTTAAGAAGGCCTCGGTCTCTTTTAAAAGGCGCGCCGCCGAAGCCGAGGCTTCGCTCCGCTCCTCCAATCTCCGTCCGGTCTCCTCTAATTCTCTTTGAAGCCGCCGGACCGCCTCTTCCGACCCCTCTTTTTTCCTCTGGACCTCTTCCCGTTCCAACGCGCCGCGGCCTTTTCGCCGTTGAAGCTCTTCTTTCCGCGCCTCGATGTGTACCAGGTTGTTTTGGGACCGGGTTAGGCGGGCCGCCGCGTCGAAGAGAGAGAGCTTTTCTTCCTCCAGGTTTTCCCGCTCCAACGACAACGCCTGCTCAAGCCGATCCGATTTTTCCTGCTCCCCGGCAAGAAGCCGCTCTTGCTCGGGAAGGCGGGCGTCGAGCTCCCCCCCTTCGACCTCGAACGATTCGCTTTCTCTCTGCAACGACGCCTCGGCCTGCCCGATTTCGGAAATCTCCTGATCGGTCCGGGAGCGGGCCTCTTCCCATTCTCTTCTTTGAGCGTGAAGGGTCTCGATCTTCCCTTCCAACCGCTGAATCTTCCCCTCTATTTCAAAGACCTGATTTTTAATCCGCCCAAGCTCCTGCTCCTTTTGGGTCAGCAAGAGCCGGGTTTCGGCCTGTTGAAGGTCCAGCGAGGCGATTCGGCTCTCCTGAAGCGCGGCCGACTCTTCAAGGACCGACGCCTCCCGCTCCAGACCCTCCCGGGTCTCCTTCCATTGATTCCACTCCCACCCCGCGACCCGCAGGTCAAGCGATTTCAGCTCCTCCCTCAATTTCTGGTATTTCTCCGCCTTTCGCGCCTGGCGGTCGAGGGAGTTGATCTGCCGCTTCACCTCGCTGATGATGTCCCGAACCCGCACAAGATTCTGCTCGGTCGCTTCCAGTTTCCGGAGGGCTTCCGCCTTTCGGATACGGTATTTGGCGATCCCCGCCGCTTCCTCGACGATTTCCCGCCGTTGAATCGGCGAGGCGGAAATGAGATCATCGACCTTCCCCTGCTCGATGACGGTATGGGCGCGATATCCCGCTCCAGTATCGATCAACAGGTCCCGGACGTCCTTCAAGCGGCAAGGGGTTTTATTGATCAGGTATTCGCTCTCTCCCGATCGGAAAAGGCGCCTGGAAACGGTGATCTCGGAATAAGGAGAATACGGGGGGGACAACTCTCCGGAGATATCGCCGAACGTGAGCGAAACCTCCGCCACGCCGAGCGCTTTTCTCTGTTCGGTCCCGTTGAAAATGACATCTTCCATCCGCTCGCCCCGAAGCGTTTTGGGGCTCTGCTCCCCCATGACCCACAGGATGGCGTCCGCCAAGTTGCTCTTCCCGCAGCCGTTCGGGCCCACCACGGCGGTAATCCCGGATTGGAATGTAACCACCGTCTTGTCGAAGAACGATTTAAACCCAAACACTTCTAATTTTTTCAGACGCATTTTTCCCTTCCTTTGGGTTGGCCGGAAATTCCGAGAGACGGCTCCAGGGGAGGCCGCCTTCTCCCTTCCCCCCTCCTAAAAAGGGGAAAAGATAAAAAGGAACCTTATCAAAAGAGGCTGGAATGATATCAAACAAGGGAGTCGATCTATGAGACGCTTCCGGATCCGACGACGGTTCTTTCTAACATACCTTTTATGAAATGTAAAGGAAAAATGACCCCCAAGAACAGAGATAGAAAATGTAACGGCTTGAATGACCTGTCATTGCGAGCGCCCGAAGCGCGCGTGGCAATCTCAGTGCAAGAATGCGAGATTGCTTCACTTCGTTCGCAATGACAGCTTTCTATCTCTGTTCTGGGGGGCCATTAGATTCTGTGTCTAAAAGATATACGTTTCCGTTTAACGTTTAACGAATAACGTTTAACGTCTTTTTGGTTCCGGCTACGCCGGATTAAAGGCGCAGTATCGCGCAGGAATTGCGCTCTCCTATAGAGGGTCTATCGCCGGCGCTGTGGAGGCTTCCCGCCCCTCGGCCCCTCTTGGATCACCCCAAAATCGATCTGCCAGTTTTCCAGGTCCACCCGGTCCACCCGCGCGCGAATGGGGTCTCCCAATCGATAGACCTTCCGGCGCCGCTCCCCGATGAGGGCGTGTTGCTTCTCGTCATACACGTAATAATCGTCATAAAGGAAACTCACATGAACCAGGCCCTCGACAAAAAACTCCGACAGCTCCACAAAGAAACCGTACGCCGCCACCCCCGAGATGAATCCGTCGAAAGTCTCTCCGACTTTATCCGCCATGAATTTGACCTTTTTCTTCTGGACGACTTCCCGTTCCGCCTCCACCGCGACCCGTTCCCGCTCCGACGTATGCCGGGCGATTTCGGGAAGCGCCTCTTCCCCGTATCCCGCGTGAGGATCGGTCGTTTTCGGGCGCAGGGCGCGTTTGACCAGCCGATGAACCACCAGGTCGGGATACCGCCGGATGGGGGAGGTAAAGTGGGTATACTCCTCCGAGGCGAGGCCGAAGTGGCCTTGATTTTCGGCCGAATATTTCGCCTGTTTCATCGATCTGAGCAATATTTGATTGATCAGCTTTTCTTCCGGCCGGCCTTTGACCCGCTCTAAAATTTCGGAGAGGGCCTTGGGCCCTTTTTCCGTCTCCCGGAGCGCCAGGCCGAAGCTCTTGATCAATTCGCTGAACTCGAGGATCTTATTCGGCGCCGGAGGCTCATGAATCCGGTAAAGAAAAGGGGCGCCGAGCGCGGTCATCCGCTCGGCCACCGCCTCGTTCGCGGCGATCATGAATTCTTCGATGATCTGGTGGGCGACGTTGCGCTCCTCCCGGATGATATCGACCGTCTCCCCCGTGAGGCTCAGGATGATTTCAGGCTCGGGGAGATCAAAGTCGAGGCTCCCTCGGCGCAGTCTATTTTTTCGAAGGAGCGCCGCAAGCGACTTTATCCATTCGAATTCCCGCAAGAGGGAAGCATACCGCTTCAACATCGCCGGATCGCGGTCGGCGACGATCCGCCGAACGGCGGTGTAGGTCATCCGCTCATCGCTCCGGATGACGCTTTCATAAATTTTATAATCCGATCGGGTTCCTTTGGAATCAAACCTCATTTCGACGGTGAGGGTCAGGCGATCTTCGTGGGGATTGAGGCTGCAGATCCCGTTCGACAATTTTTCCGGAAACATCGGAAGGACGGCGTCGGGAAAATAGACCGATGTCCCGCGGAGGTAGGCCTCCCGGTCGAGCGCGGAGCCCTTTGGGACATAGTGGCCGACATCGGCGATGTGGACCCAGAGGCGAAAACCGTCTTCGGTTTTTTCGATCGAGACGGCGTCGTCGAAATCGCGGGCCCGCTCCCCGTCAATCGTGACGGTCGGCGTCTCCCGAAGATCGATCCTCCCTTTGCGCATCTCCGGGGAGACCGAGGCGGGCGTTTTTTTGGCCTCCTCCACCGCGTCCATCGAAAAATCGCGAAGCAGCCCATTGGACTCGATCACCATTTCGGTGTCGATTTTGGGGTCGTCGAGCCGTCCCAAAATCTTGATCACCTTCCCTTCCGGATTGCGGCTCTTCGTCGGATAGGAGACGATCTCGGCCAGCGCGATGTCTCCGGTCTGCGCGCCGAGGCTGTTTTCGAAGGTGACATAAAGATCCTGAACGATCCGCTTGTCGGAAGAAACAAGGAAACCGAAATCTTTCCCTCTTTCGAATCGCCCGACCAGCCGGACGCGCGCCCGCTCCAGGATTCGAATCACCCTCCCCTCTCTTCTCCCCCCTCTCTTGGTCGCCTCGATCCGGGCGACGACACGGTCGCCATGCATCGCCTCATTCATATTTTTCACGCCGATATAAACATCCGGTTCGTCGTTTTCAGGTAGAACAAAGCCATACCCGTCCCGGTGGCCCTTGAGCCGCCCGATCACCAGGCTCATTTTCTGGGGAAGGCCGTACCGGGCGCCCCGGATTTGAATGATCTCCCCCTCCTGAACCATCTTCCTGAGCAATTTTTTAACCTCTCGCTGCTCCTCCTCCGGGATTTCCAACCGGAGCATCAGCTCCTTCAACAGAAGAGGATGATCCGATTTGATTTGAAGCTGTCGAAGAATGGTCTCTTTATCGATCGAACGCATCGTCATGGCCCCTCCCAAAAGCGACTTCCCACCGAGATTATATAGAAAGGCGTCTCAAGATTCAAATCCTTGACAGGATCAAGGGATATGTTATCTTTTGAAGACATTCCGTATGAGCGCATCCGCTTTTTACCGATTAGGCGAAAATGGCTAAAATCTTAATCATCGACGACAGCCCATTCGAATCGAAACAGCTCAAAGCCTTGCTGGAAAACATCGGCCATGAAGCGCTCTTGGCCGAAACGGGCGCTCAGGGAATGAAACTGATTAAGATGGCCCTTCCCGACCTCATTCTTCTGGATCTGGTCCTTCCCGATATTTCGGGAAGAGAGATCTGCCGATGGACGAAGATAAACGCCGACACACAAGCCATTCCGATCATCATGATCACGGCCCGAGCGGAAGTCAAAGATCGCATCGCGGGCCTGGAAGAAGGGGCCAACGACTATGTGACGAAGCCGTTTGACGATATGGAATTGAAGGCGAGAATCGCCGCGGTCCTTCGCGAAAAGCGCTTGCAGGACGCGCTCAAAAGCAAAAATCACGAATACGAAGATCTCCTTCGGAAATTCGAAAAGATGGCGATTACCGATCCGGTGACCGGCCTCTATAATCGCAGACACTTCGAAGAGGTTTTGATCAGGGAATATGAGCGCTTTCAGCGGTACAACGTTCCCTTTTCCTGCCTGATGATCGACGTCGACTATTTCAAGACGATCAACGACACCTATGGGCATGACGTGGGGGACATCGTTTTGAAAGAGATCGCCCAAATCATTCAACATTCGATACGAGGCGTCGATACCGCCGCGCGTTACGGGGGGGACGAATTTGTGCTCCTCCTTCCCCAACAAAAGCAAGAGGGGGCTGAAAAGGTCGCCCTCAGAATTCTCGAAAATGCGCGGACCCACACCTTCGAGGAATTCAAGAAAAAAGAGGGGAGGGTCACCCTCAGCGTCGGCCTCTTCTCCGCCTCGGATCCTGATCTGAAAAAAATCGAACAGGTTTTCCAAACCGCCGATTACGCCCTTTATAAGGCCAAGAAGGCGGGAAGGAACCAGACCCAAACCGCGACGGTCAAAGAGGCTGAAAAAAACTTCAACTAGGGGGCGGCCGCGAAACGCCGGCCCCTTCCATTCCATTCGCCGAATTGCTAAAATACGAAAATAAGATTTTAAGCTGATGACAGAACCCGGAGGAATTTATGAGACGTGTTGACTATATGCTGGGCGGTGAAGACTTCAAAAAAATGACGGCGTCCCATTTCATGCAGACCGACGTTTATTACTATTCCAAAAACTCGACGGGAGACAAGCTGGCGACGGCGATCACCATGGGAGGATTTGGAAGCGTCCCGATCGTCGACAAAGGGAAAAAACTGGTCGGAATCGTCAGCGAATTCGATCTCTTGAAGGCGATCATGAGCGGCCGGGAATTGGAAAAGGTCACCGCCGAGGAGATCATGACGGCGGATCCCGTTTCCGTCCGCGAGGACACCCCCTCCGAAAAGATCATTGAGATCCTTCAGGAGAAGCGGCTGATCCGGGCGCCGGTGGTCGATAAAAACGGGAAGCTGATCGGCATCGTCGCCAGAAGGGATATCCTGCAAGGCTATCTGAAGTCGCGGGAAACGCCGCCCCCCTGGTGGTTTTAACCGGCCTTTTCCCGCCCCCCTCACCTTACAATCAGCGAGTCGCGCTCCATCTGCGGCGGCTTCGGGATCCCCATCAGGTCCAAAAGGGTCGGCGCCACGTCGGCGTGGATACCGGGGCGGAGTTTTATCCCCTCTTTCTCCGTCGTAACGAGGATAAACGGGACCGGGAGGGTGGTGTGGGCGGTATGCGGCTCGCCCGTCGTGTAATCGACCATCTGCTCCAGGTTCCCATGGTCCGCGGTAATCGCGGCCGCCCCGCCGACTTTTTGGATCGCCGTAATGATTTTTTCAAGGCAGCGGTCGATCACCTCCACCGCCTGGATCGCCGCCTTTAAAATCCCGGAATGCCCCACCATGTCGGGATTCGCGAAATTGAGCACGATCAAATCAAAACGGCCGCTTTCGATCCGGCGGACCGCCTCTTCGGTCACTTCGAACGCGCTCATTTGGGGTTTTTGATCGTAGGTCGCCACCTCTTTCGGGGAAGGGATCAGTATCCGTTCCTCTCCTTCAAACGGGGTTTCCCGGCCGCCGTTGAAGAAATAGGTCACATGGGCGTATTTTTCCGTCTCGGCGATCCGTAATTGCCGGAGGCCCCGCTCGCTGATGACCTCTCCGAGAATTTGATCGAGCCGGACCGGTTTAAAGGCGACCGGCAGATGAAAGGTCTCATCATAAGAGGTGAGGGTCACGAAGGAGGAGAGCTTCGGGAAAACGCTCCTGGGGAAAGAGGAAAACCCGGGCTCGGTCAGGGCGCGGGTCAATTGGCGGGCGCGGTCGGCCCTGAAATTAAAAAAGATGACGCTGTCGCGATCCTGAATCGTTCCGACCGGCCTTCCCCCCTTCACAATCACGATCGGCCTGACAAACTCGTCGCCGACCTGCGCGGCGTAACTTTTTTGAACGGCGTCCACGGGGGAGTTCTCTTCCGTCCCCCGCCCCTCCGCCATCGCCCGGTAGGCTTTTTCCGTCCGGTCCCAACGTTTGTCGCGGTCCATCGCGTAGTAGCGTCCGGTCACGGTCGCGATTTCCCAATCGGCGCCGCCCGGCCTTTTTTCTTTGAGCGCCCGCTCCAACATCTCAATGTAACGGAGGGCGCTTTGAGGAGGGGTGTCCCGGCCGTCGAGAAAAGGGTGTATCCGGACCTTCGGGAGGGCCGTCCGACGGGCCATCTCCAGTAGGGCGACTAAATGATCGATGTGGCTGTGGACCCCGCCATCCGACAATAACCCTAAAAGATGGAGGGCTGACTTTTCCCTCGCCGCCGCCGTCAGGGCCGATTGGAGAACCGCGTTTCCGAAAAAGGCGCCGTCCGCAATCGCCTTGTTGATCCGGGTCAGCTCTTGATAGACGATCCGGCCGGCGCCGATATTCAGATGCCAGACCTCCGAATTCCCCATCTGATCATCCGGAAGGCCGACCGCCTCGCCGGAGGCTTGAAGCTCGGTATGGGGATACCGCTCCAACAGGCGCCGATAAAAGGGGGGGTCCGCCAAGGCGATCGCGTTCGCCTCGGTCCGAGGATTGATTCCCCAACCGTCCAAGATGATAAGGATGACCGGTCTGGGCGGGGGGTTCATCAGATAATTTCTCGTGGATGGGGGGTCGAATAGGGGGTCTCGGCCAACGCTTTTTTATGGCCTTTGTCGACCATGATCGGATTGGCCTGATAGCTGTTCCACAGACCGCACCGGCCGCATCGCCCCGACCATTCGATGGTGTGATAGTCGCAGTTGGCGCAGTAGTAGGGGACCACGACCCTCTTTTTCAGCTTGATGCTTTTTTTCAGCGCCTCAACCGCCAAGATCGGCTCTCCCCGCCGAAGATAAAGGTTCCCCAAAATCTTGTGGAGATCGGGGAAGTATTCGACGTGGGTGTCGATCTCGGCCAAAGCCTCGAATGCGTCATCGATCATCTCCAGGCGATAGTAGAGCTTGCCCAGGTAAAATTTGAGGACGGTGTTATGCCGGTCCTTGTCGAGGGCGTTCCGGTAGATTTGCAGGATCCGCTCCGGCTCCCCCATCTCCAAATAAAGATCTTCGAGCCGATGAAGGAGAATCAGGTGCCGGGTAATCTCATACCCTTTTTCCAAGAGGGCGCCGGCCGATTCCATCCTCCCCTCTTTGATATGGATCTCCGCCAGACCGATATAGGCGGGGAGGAAACTTTTATCGAGTTTGATCCCTCCTTTGAAATAACGGCGGGCGATTTCCGGCTGATTGCGCTGAAGAAAATTCCGCCCCAATTCGTATTTGGTCCCGAGAAAGATCACCAGCTCCGCGCGAAGGGCTTCTTGGGACAGGGGGAGCTTCATGATCCTCTCTTGGATCGGATGGGCCTCTTCCCACTGCGTGAGGCGGATGTAAAGATCGCGAAGCCGGATCAGGGCGGTCAAATGGGTCTCATCGACGCGGAGAATCTCTTTGAGGTGTTGGATCGCCTCCTCAAACCGCTGCGCCTCTTCCAGATCCCGCGAGAGGGCGAAGAGCGCCTCGATGTTCTGCTCGTCCAAACTCCGGGCCTTCCGGTGAAGCCTGATCGCCTCGTTGAAATTCTTTTCGATCCGGTAAATTTTCCCCAGCCTCAAAAGCGCGCTGACGTGGTTGGGGTTGAGGGCGAGCGCCTTTTGAAAGAGGAGGGTCGCGTCCCGAAAACGCTTCGCCAGAAAGGAATTGACCGCTTCGGTATAATACGATTCGACTTGGGCTTCTTTCTTCTGGACGCGGGCGTACTTCCAACTGAGGAAGAGATTTTTTGTTTCGCGGACCCCCGCCGACACGATCACCAAAAGGGCGCCGACGGCGCTGGAAAAAAGGATCAGCGCGGTAACCGTCATTTCAAAGGAGGTGTCCCGCGTGACGAAGAAGACGACCTTTCCGGAATTCAACTGCGCCAGGTAGCCGATCAAGACGATGAAGGCGATAAAGAATACGATCAAAAAGCGCATAATCGGTTCGGTCTACCCCCGTTTTCTCTTTTTAATCTGGGAGGCCTCACGGCTCGAGGTCTCCGGGAAGGCGATTTGGGGCGCGTCCCCCCAGAGACGGTCTAAATCGTAAAATTCACGCGCCTCTTTTTTAAAAATATGAAGGATCACGTCGTTATAATCGAGTAAGACCCAAAGGCTCCCTTCCCGCCCCTCGATTCCCAACGGGCGGCGCCCCTGCCGGGAGAGCGAAGCGTCTACGGAGTCGACAATCGCCCGCATCTGAGGCTCCGATTCCGCGGAACAGAGGACAAAAAAATCAGCGAGGGAGGTCAATTCGCCTACCTGGAAAATCACGATCTCATCGGCGTGTTTCGCCAAGGCCGCTTCGGCGATCTGAAGGGCCTTTTCTTTGGCGTCTTCAAGCGGGGTCTTTCTCTTCCGGTCTTTCCCTGGGTCCTTAGAAATCTTTGTCCTCTTGATAAAGTTTGTTTTTAATTATATAAGATGAAACCGATTCAGGCAAGAGATTTTTCGTCTCTTCCCTCTTTTTCAGTCTTTTTCTGATTTCACTGGCCGACACGGCGATGGGGGCGATTCGAATAAAATGGAGGGACGCTTCCGGCCCGATCCGAAAGGTATAAACGCTTTCCCCCCCCCGGTCGAGTTCCATCAAGGCGTTTCGATCGATGGACCGCAAAAGCGGAAGATCGGGGAGCCGCGAAAAAGGATGGCCCGGCCGCGAGAGGATCGCGAAATCGCAAAGGGTCAAGAGGCGCTCGGCCTCTCTCCAGGTCGGCAGATCGAAAAAAGCGTCGGTTCCGATAATGAAGAAGAGCTTCTCCGACGGATAAAGGCGCTTCAACTCCGTGACGGTTTGGATCGAATACGACTTGCCGGGGCGCTTTACTTCTATGTCGCAGACTTCGAAATGGGGGTAGGGGAAGAGCGCCAGCCGGGTCATTTCCAGCCGATGCTCGGCCGAGGGGATCTGTTCCCTCTTTTTATGCGGGGGGTCGCCGGAAGGGATAAAGAGGAGACGGTCGAGGCTCAGCTTTTTTTGGACCTCTTCGGCGATCTGGAGATGACCATTGTGGATCGGGTTGAAGGTGCCGCCCAAGAGACCGATACGCATTTTCCCCAGAGTCACGTTATTCGTTATTCGTTAAACGTAAAAACTAAATAATCCTTATCCTCATAATCCTTCACGAATAACGAATAACGTTGAACGATTATTTTCGAATCTGTCCATCCCCGAAGGCGATAAATTTCATGCAGGTCAGGGCCTCCAGCCCCATCGGGCCGCGGGCATGGATCCGGCTGGTGGAGATCCCCATCTCCGCGCCGAGGCCGAGTTGATAACCGTCGTTGAGCCGGGTCGAGGCGTTGACAAAGACGGCCGAGGCGTCGACCTCATTCAAAAAGCGCATCGCGTGGCTGTAATCTTGCGTCAGGATCGCTTCGGTGTGCTGCGATCCGTACGCCGCGATATGCGCCATCGCCTCTTCGAGACGGCCGACCACCTTCACGGAGAGGATCAGGTCGAGATATTCGGTCTTCCAGTCGTCTTCGGTCGCGGGAGAAACCTCCGGCAAAAGCGCCTTTGTCTGGGGGCACCCCCGAAGCGCCACCCCCGCCTCTTGAAGGCGCTTTCCGATTTTCGGCAGAAAGGAGGGGGCGATCTTCTCATGGATCAGAAGGGTCTCCATCGCGTTGCAGGTGGCGGGACGTTGGACCTTCGCGTTGAGGAGGATCTCCTCGGCCATCCGAAGATCGGCCGAGGCGTCGACAAAGATATGGCAGATCCCCTTGTCATGCTTCATGACCGGAATCTTGGAATGCTCGACGACCGTCCGGATCAGCCCCTCCCCTCCTCTTGGAATGATCAGATCGATCGACTCTTCCAGCTTCAACAGCTCAAAAATCGCCTGGCGATCGGGGGTGTCGATGAAGGTGACGGTGTGGCGGGGAAGCCCCGCCGCGGCGCCGGCCTCCTCCAAGAGACGGGCGATCGCGGCGTTGGAGTGAATCGCCTCCGATCCGCCGCGGAGGATGACGCCGTTGCCCGACTTGACGCAGAGGGCCGCGGCGTCGGCCGTTACGTTGGGGCGCGATTCATAAATAATGCCGATGACGCCGATCGGGACGCGCATCTGCCCGACCTGGAGGCCGTTGGGACGGCGGGTTATCTTGATCACCTCTCCCACCGGATCGGGGAGGGCCGCGACCTCCCGGAGCCCGGCCGCCATCTCCCCGATCCGCTTCGGGTTGAGGGTCAGCCGTTCCAAAAGAGGCGCCGAAAGGCCTTTCTTTTTCCCGGCTTCGAGGTCTTTCCCGTTTTCGGCCAGGAGGAGCGGCGTCTCGGTTTCGAGACGGGCCGCCATCGCCAGAAGGGCCCGGTTTTTGACCTCGGTGGCGCATTTGGCGAGGGTTCGCGCGGCCTCTTTGGTTTTTTGCGCCTCCGCTTTGAGCTTCTCTTTAAGTTCCAATGTTCACCCGTTTTCACCCTGTCGGGTACACGTAAACATCCTAAGGCGCCTGAACACCGGCGGTGACGACCAGATTGTCCCGATGAATCACCTCATCGGTCGACTTATACCCCAGCGCCTTTTCAATCTGCGAGGAGTGAATCCCTTTGATCTGTATCATCTCAGATGCGCTATAATTCGTCAAGCCTTTCGCGATCTCTTTCCCTTCGTTAGAGAGGAGGCGAACGGCGTCTCCCACCTCGAACTTCCCCTCGATGGAACGGACCCCGGAGGGGAGGAGCGATTTCCCGTTCTTAAGAATCGCCTCGACAGCGCCCGGGTCGAGGACCATCTCCCCTTTCACCTTCAACGAATGGGCGATCCAATGTTTCTTTGACGAAAGACGGGCCGCCCGGGGCAAAAAGAGGGTTCCGACCGTCTCTCCCTGGAAGGCCCGTTTGATGATCCCCCGCGCCGTCCCGTTCAAGATCAAGGTCGTCCCCCCGTACGCGGCAACCTGCTTGGCCGTTCTGACTTTAGATCCCATTCCGCCGGTCCCGCCGTGGGGCCCCGCGCCGCCGGCCATCTTCTCGATCTCCGGGGTCACCTCTTCCACCAGCGGGATCAGCGCCGCCCCCGGATTCTTCCTCGGATCTTCCTGAAAGAGACCGTCCACATCGGAGAGGATGATCAAAAGGGAGGCGTCGACCAGATGGGTGATCTGGCCGGCGAGATGGTCGTTGTCGCCGAATTTAATTTCGTCGATGGTGACGGTGTCGTTTTCGTTGATGATCGGCAAGACCCGGCGATCGAGGAGGGTCATCAGGGTGTTGCGGGCGTTGATGAACCTTTTGCGGTCGGCGATGTCTTCGCGGGTGAGGAGGACCTGGGCGACCTTGATTTGAAAACGCTCGAAGAACTTTTCGTAGGCCCACATCAGCCGGCTCTGTCCGACGGCGGCGGCGGCCTGCTTCATCGGGATCGACGTCGGGCGGCGCTTTAAGCCGAGCTTCTCCATCCCGCACAAGACGGCGCCCGAAGAGACCAAAAAAAGCTCGCGCCCCTCGGCCCGGAGGGCGGCGACCTCTTCCGCGATCTCCGCCAACCTCTCTTCGTCCAGCCCTTTGTCGTGGGAGGCGATGACGCTGCTTCCGATCTTCAGGACGACCCGCTTATTTTTTCTAAGAGAAGGACGCCCAGACAACGCTCTCTCCCCTAAGGCTCGTTTCCTTCATTCACCTTCACCGCCTCGGCGTGGCGTTTTTTCCGCGCGGCCTCGACACGATTCCCCAGCGCTCGAACGAGCGGCTTGATTCCCTTGCCGGTGACGGCGGAAATTTCAAGGAAAGGGATTTTCTTTTTCTCGCAATAACGGCGGAGCCGGGCGGCGCTTTTCCCTTCTCCTTGAATATCGATCTTGGTCGCCGCGATCAAAAAAGGTTTACCGGCCAATTCTTGATGATACGCTCCCAACTCTTTTCGAACCGTCTCAAAGTCCAGGACGGGATCTTCGGCGCCGATCTCCGAGACATCGACCAGATGGAGAAGAAGCGACGTCCGCTCCAGATGCTTCAAAAACCGGATTCCCAATCCCTTCCCCTCGCTCGCCCCCTCGATCAACCCCGGGACGTCGGCGACGGTATAATGATTTTCCCTTCCGCTGCGCCCTCCCCAGGTGACCACCCCCAAATTCGGCTCCAGGGTGGTGAAGGGGTAATCGGCGATTTTAGGGCGGGCGGCGGAGATCGTTGAAATGAGGGTCGATTTTCCGGCGTTCGGGAGGCCGACCAGGCCGACATCGGCAAGCAGCTTTAATTCGAGTTGAAGCCACCGCTCCTCCCCCTTCTCCCCCGGCTCCGCGATCCGGGGGGCCTGCCGGGTCGAAGACTTGAAGTGGGTATTTCCTCTCCCCCCTTTTCCTCCTTTGACGACCACTGCCCGCTGACCGAGTTCGACCAGATCGCCAAGGACCTCTTCGGTCGCCGCGTCACGGATCACCGTTCCGACCGGAACCGGGATCACCAGATCGGGGCTGCTTTTGCCGGAGCAGTTCTGCCCGCTTCCATGCTCCCCTCTCTTGACCATATAGTGCTGTTGATAGCGAAGGTCGATCAGGGTGGAAAGCTGGAAGGAGGCCTCTAAAACGACGTCGCCCCCCTTTCCTCCATCCCCGCCGTCGGGGCCCCCGCGCGGGACATACTTCTCCCTGCGAAAGCTGATGCAGCCGTCTCCGCCGTCGCCGGCCTTCACATAAATTTTGACTTGGTCTATAAACACAGTGGTTTTATTTAAAACTAAAGATAGAAGCCTCCCTCGATGGAGGCGCGGAGGAGAGGAGGGGGTTAAGTGGAGGGGACGATGCTGACCCGCTTTTTGTCTCTTCCAACCCGTTCAAACTTGACGAAGCCGGTCGCTTTTGCGAACAGGGTATCATCCTTTCCGATACCGACATTTAAGCCGGGGTGAATCCGGGTCCCCCTTTGACGGACCAAAATATTCCCCGCCAGGACATGTTCGCCGCCGAAACGCTTCACCCCCAGCCGCTGCGAGTTACTGTCGCGCCCGTTTCTCGATGACCCAACCCCTTTTTTATGCGCCATTGCTTAAAACTCCTTTGTAATATCTATTTGATGATTTCGACGATTTTTAGGCGGGTGAAGGATTGCCGATGCCCCTGCGTCCTGCGGTAATTTTTTCGCCTTTTTTTCTTGAAGACCAGGACTTTCCGATCCCGATCCTGTTGAAGAACTTCTCCAATGACCTTGGTATTTTTTAACTGTTCGGCATCGAGGGTGACCCCCTGATCATCCTGGAGGAGCAAAACGGAGCTGAACTCAATCTTATCCCCGACCTGGCCCGCGCATTTCTCCACCTGAACGATATCGCCCGCTGTCACCCGATATTGTTTTCCACCTGTCTCCATCACGGCATGCATTTGGATCTCCCTTTCTCGCTAAACATCTTTGCAAAAAGAGTTTTTTACCACATTTCGATCTTTTTTGTCAAGACATTTTAATCATTGGGGCATGGTCACGTCAAAGTCCGCAATGGATTGTCATCGCCGCGAAAGCGGGAATCCATAAGAGATTGATCTCTTTGCATTCCGGATTCGTCCCCGAGTCCTTTTATCGAGGATTAAACCCCCGGGGATTAACCATCTGTCCATGAAATCGGGGCTGCCTCAAAGCGTCCCCTTCTTCCTTTTCCCTTCTTCTTTCATTTTAACCGAACAAAAACCTGGGTCGGATTTGTCCCTATCCCTAAAACAGAGATAGAAAAATCATTTTGGCGAAAAAAAACTTGTCGGCCGCATGGATAGCGGGTATAAAGGTGGTGAGCGACCACAAACACTTTAACCGACAAGGTGAGACAATGATACGACAAACAATTTTAGGTTTCAAGCTAGAAAAGACGGAAGAAACGTTGACCACACCATGAATGGGACAACGAAAGCCTTCCGACTGATCAGCAAGCGATGGGAGAAACCGCAGCGGGGGATTACGAAGCCGGCCCCGGGGTTCGCGTCGGGCTCTTTTCGTCGATTTCCCGCGCCGACCTTGCTGAATTCATCGTGAGGGAGATCGCCTCCCCGGCGCATGTCGGGGAGGCTTTGTTTATTCGGGGTCGATGAAGGGGGTATACCACCCGTCGCGCTTCCATCTTAGCCGAAGGACGAATAGATGA
>DATDON010000392.1:0-7128 GCA_035293225.1 Candidatus Manganitrophaceae bacterium | reverse complement strand
CTCCTCCGAGATCGGGATCAGAAAGCCCCGCCCGGAGATCTTCCTCGCCGCCTGCGAAAAACTGGAGGTCGCCCCCTCCGAAACCCTCTTTGTCGGCGACAGTTGGGACAACGATATCCGCGGCGCCAAAGGGGTCGGGATGGACGCCGCCTGGATCAACCCCGGCGGCCTTCACGCGCCGGAGGAGGGGCCCCGGCCCGATTACATCTTGTCCGAGCTCGACGATCTCTCCGGCCTTCTTTAACGGGCCTTATCCCGGCGGTTCGGCCGGGGTCGGGGTCTGGGTCAGAAGGGCGGCGAGGAGGAGCGCCGCGACCATAAAAACAATCTCGGCTCCCACCAAGCGGATAAAACATCTTTGAATGTTCGACGCGCCTCTCTTTTCCTCTTCCATCTTCCGAAGCGACGGGAGAATATAGAACCGGCTGGCCCCTCCCAGGCCGAAAGCGATCAGAACAATAACCAGCTTCAGAAGAAAGGCCTGGCCATAAGCGGTGTCTGTTATCGACCGGCCCTGAAGATGGAAAAATCCGTTATAGACGCCGGTGGAGAGGATGAGAATGACGGAGAGGAGGGCCCATCTTGAAAAGCGCTCGATCAACTCCTTTAAGAACCGGGTCGACGCGGGGGGATCGAGGAGGCGGCCGCTTTTCCGCGCCAGCCGCAGGAGAGGCGGCAGCCCGCCGGCCCAGATCGAAACCGCGACGTAATGAACCCAATCGGAAAGAAGCGGCGGATAGAACGATCCGTGACGAATCGCATGGCCGGTCAGACTCCCCGTCAGGCAGAGAAGAAAGCCGGATCCGAGGAGGAGGGGGTCTCGATGCCGGGCGCCGGAGCGGATCAGAAACAAGAGGAGCGCGAGCAAAAACAGCTTGACGATCCATATCGCGCCGAAGTGGGTCTTCGTCAAAACAACCGGGAGAATCGGGCCGATAGCGGAGAACGGTTTTCCGCTCATCATCCCGGCCTGATGGACCCAGGTCAAAAAGTGGACGATGAAGAGGTAGAGGAGCGCCCAGAATAAAACCGGCTCGGTATATCCCGCCTCTTCTCTTTGGAGCCCCTGCCTCTTGGCCGGGTCGGAAAGAACGGCCAGGC
Organism: Candidatus Manganitrophaceae bacterium; assembly: GCA_035293225.1. Classification (GTDB taxonomy): domain Bacteria; phylum Nitrospirota; class Nitrospiria; order SBBL01; family Manganitrophaceae; genus DATDON01. Next base: position 6,027 of record DATDON010000392.1, on the reverse strand, counting down.
CGGCGGGAAAGATCAGGCGGCGGAACCCGATCGCCCCGACCCAAAGGACCACCCCCGCGATATCGAGCCATCGAAAGAGGGCCATCGATAAGAGGTGAAGGTCGAGTTCGCGCCAGATCGCCGTCTCCATCATTTTATTTTAAACGTAAAATCCCCTTCGGTCCGGTGGCCGTCCTTGGCGACCGCCTCCCACTGAACCCGGTATTTTCCCGGCCCGATTTTCGAAACGGGAAGCGTCAAAAGAGCCGGGTCTTTTTCATCCACCCCCGCTCCTCCGTGATCCACCTCTCTCCCTTCCGAATCGAAGAGTTTCATCCCGCTGAAGGCCGGCTCCAGGTCGCCGTCAAACCAGATCCGAATGGAGGGGGGAGCTTCTCCGATCTCCGACCCGACCTTTGGGTCGGAGCGGGTTGGAAAAGCGTGCGCCCAAACAGAAGGCGCAAGAAGTGGGCTCAAGAGGAGAGGAAGAAGCAATCTTCCGATATATTTTTGAAAGCGATCCATCTTTCTCCTTCGGGATTTAAAAAATCGGATCTTTAAACTGTTTTGGAAAGAGATCATCCAGGTAAAGGCTGAATATTCCGGCAACGCCGATGTCCGTTTCCTCACGGCTCGACCCGTTGATCGGGATGACGGCGGCCACACCAACCTGCGTCGACTTCCCCACCCAGATCAGACCGGGCCGCATCAAGGCCTCCCGATGGCCCAGCTCCGGTCCATTGAGAACTTGTTGAAAATTAAACTCCACCATCGGAAAGAGCCGATTAAGGGGAGCGGGAATCCCCACATCTTTGACGAATTGTTGGAGGTAGGGGAGGCTATAATAGAGCGCAAAGTCATAAGAGAGGGAATTGGTTGTCTCCCCCGGGTCGCGCGTGAGGTGATGATGGACGGTAACATCTCCCTGAATCATGAGAGGGCGGAGATACATCAGGGACTCCGGAAGGTCTCCGAACCCTTTTCCGTAAAAGAGACCGGTTCCAAACGCGTAAAAATCGTCCGCCCCGATCTCCTCTTTTCCGAGGGGAGGCTCCACCGAGAGGGCGACCGTGGCGATCGATTCATGAACGGGGCTGGTATACGCCACATATTTGAGGGTGAGCTCGGGGTTTTGGAATCCGGTCTCCTTTTCCCCCAGATCAGGATTGATGGAAACCCATTCTCCCGCGATTTCCAATCCTAAATTCTCGGTCAGGCGAAGGGTCAGCGAGGAGCCCAGCGCCAACTCCTTCCCTTCATCGCCGATGATGTAGGAGGGGACCACCACATCGTATTCGCTGAAGATATTGGCGTCTTCGGTTGCGATCGGCTCCACAAAGAGCCGCTTTCCGACAAGACCGTGAGCGAATGAAAAATTCGGCGAAATGAAAATAGAACAAATCAATGTCAAAAAGATAGACCTGTATCGTCTCATCGTCCACTCCTTTTTTGCAAGGCAAGATAAGGGGCGAGCGGCGTCTGAACGCGCCGCTCTCTCTCTTTTGCGATGGCGCTAACGGAGGGGAGGAGACCGGCCTGGAATAAAACGATAGGGAAGCTGAAAACGGATGAAGGGGGCTAAGAGAAAGAGAGCGCCCCAGACCGGCAAAGAAAAGGAGAAAAGGGGAGAGGGCGCCGCCTGCGCGACGGCGCTGGAACAGGCGAGAAGACAGCCGGAAGAGTGCGTCGGCCTGGTTTGGTGATGTGAATGGGTTGAGACCCCCTTAAACGCGCAGAGAGCGCCGAGGGTGACGGCCGAGAAATAGAAAATAACCAAAAAGGCCGGAAGCGTTTTTCTGAAGGCCGATCGAAACATAGGTTGGACTATAAGGAAACCTCTCAAAGAAGTCAACTTGAACGGGCGGCGTCGGCCGGGAGCGGCCCGGCGCTTGCGGGCGGACACGCAGCTCCACCCCTACAAGCTCGGTTCTGTCATTTTGGTCGGGTCTAAAATTTGATCGACCTCTTTCGCCGAAAGGATTCCCTTCTCGATGATGATCTCCCGAAGCGACTTGCCGGTCGCCGTCGATTCCTTGGCGACCTGAGCGGCCGCCTCATAGCCGATCGACGGATTGAGGATCGTCGCCAGCCCGACGCTTTTCTCGGCGTATTCTCTGCAGCGGGCGCGGTTGACGGTGATTCCTTTCACGCAACGTTCGGTGAAGAGGTCGATGTCGCGGGTGAGGATCTCAATCGATTGGAGAAGGTTGAAATTGATCACCGGCATCATCACGTTCAACTCCATCTGTCCCGCCTGCGCCGCCATCGTAATCGTTAGATCGTTCCCAATCACATGGAAGCAGACCATATTCGTCACTTCGGCCATCACCGGGTTCACTTTCCCCGGCATGATCGACGACCCCGGTTGGACCGGGGGGAGGACGATCTCAGCAAACCCCGTCCGGGGTCCCGAAGAGAGGAGCCGGAGGTCGTTGGCGATCCGGATCAGCTCCACCGCCAGCTCGCGCAGGGCCCCCGAGATTTCGACGAAGTCGGCCATGCTCTGCATCCGCTCGAACAGATTGTTCGACGGAGCCAGGTCGAGCCCGGAGATTTTTTTCAGCGCCGCGACCATCTTCTTCTTATATTCCGGATGGGTATTAATTCCGGTCCCGGCCGCCGATCCCCCAATGCCGAGCTCCCGCAACCCTTCGGAGGCGGCCTGAATCCGCTTCCGAGCGCGAGTGATCGCCCGGGCGTAGCCCGAGAACTCCTGGCCGAGCCGGACCGGCACCGCGTCCTGAAGGTGGGTCCGTCCCGACTTGATAACGTCGTCGAACGCCTTGGCCTTGACGGAGAGGGCCTTCTCCAGACGGGAGAGGACCGGGTCGAGCTTTTGCAGCGTCAGGAGCGCGGCGACCCGCATGGCGGTCGGAAAGACATCGTTCGTCGACTGCGACATATTCACATGATCGTTCGGATGGACCAGCTTATACTCCCCGCGCTTCCCCCCCAGGATCTCAATCGCCCGGTTGGCGATCACCTCGTTGGTGTTCATGTTGTGCGACGTGCCGGCGCCGGCCTGAAAGACATCGACGACGAACTGATCGTTCCACTTTCCCGCGATCACCTCTTCGGCCGCCTTCTGGATGATCTTGCCGATTTTAAGGTCAAGCTTTTTAAGCCGCATATTCGCCTCGGCTCCCGCCCATTTCACCATTGCGGTCGCCTGGATGAACGTCGGATGGGCGCGCAGGCCGCTGATCGGAAAATTGGCGACCGCCCGCGCCGTCTGGACGCCGTAATACGCCCCCTCGGGGACCTCCAGCTCCCCGAGCGAATCTTTTTCTTTCCGCATTTTTTTGCTTTCCATGGAGACGCTCCTTCTAATCCAGCGTAGCCGGAACCAATAAAGACGTTAAACGTTATTCGTTAAACGGAATTACATCAACATCTACGCAAAAAACGTATATCTTTTAGACACAGAATCAAAAGAGATGTTCTATGAAAACCGAAAAAGATATTTTAATCTTCTTTATCGGGTTGTTCAAGAAAAAAGGCGCCTTCCGCCCGATTGTATTCCGAACCCTCCTGTGGGATAATACCTCCGGTCTTGAGGGAGGATGATGGCCCGATTCCTGGTCCGGCGGCTCCTCTGGTCGGCGCCGGCGCTCCTCGGCGTTTTGACGGGGGTCTTCTTTTTGATTCATCTGACGCCGGGAGACCCGATCGACCTGATGTTGGGGGAGACGGCGGCCGAGGCCGACCGCGCCTCGCTCCGCTCGGCGCTTCATCTCGATGAGCCGATCTTCCGGCAGTATCGTCATTTCATCGTCGGGGCGCTTCAAGGCGATCTCGGCCAATCGTTCAGCTACCGGCGCCCGGTCTTCAACCTCATTCTGGACCGCGCCCCCGCCACCTTCGAGCTGGCGGGCGCCGCCCTGCTGACCGCCCTCCTCATCGCCCTCCCTCTCGGAATCCTCTCCGCCGTCCGGGCCCGGACCGGCGCCGACCGGGCCATCCTTCTCTTTTCCTTGCTGGGGGTTTCGATGCCGAATTTCTGGCTGGGACCGCTCTTCATCCTCCTCTTTGCCCTCCGGCTCGATTGGCTTCCGGTCTCCGGCCGGAGCGGGGCGGCCTCTCTCGTTCTCCCCGCGCTGACGCTCGGATTCGGAATGTCGGCGATCCTCATCCGGATGACCCGCGCCTCGTTGCTGGAGGTCATTCGAAAAGATTTCGTCCTCGCGGCGCGGGCCAAGGGGCTGCCGGAGCGGGTCGTGATCTTAAAGCACGCCTTCCGAAACGCCCTGATCCCGATTCTCACCGTGGCGGGGCTCCAGTTCGGCGCGCTCTTGACCGGCTCGATCATCACCGAGACGATCTTCGCCTGGCCGGGACTCGGCCGATTGACCCTTCAGGCGATCCAGAGCCGGGATTATCCGCTGGCGCAGGGCTGCTTCTTGGCCATTGCCGTGACCTATCTGGCGGTCAACTTCGTCGTCGATCTCTTCTACGCCGTCGTCGATCCGAGGGTTGAATACGGAAGGAGGGGGCCATGAGGGATAAACGGGCGCTGATCGGTCTTTCGATCTTAAGTCTCCTTATTTTGGCCGCCTTCCTCGCTCCTTCGCTCTCCCCATACGATCCGTTCGAGCAGAATCTGAAGGAAGGGCTCGCTCCCCCCTCCGCGTCGCATCCGTTGGGGCAAGACAAGCTCGGCCGCGACCTCCTGAGCCGCATTTTATACGGGGCGAGAATCTCGCTGACGGTCGGGGTGACGGTTGTCTCCCTCTCGCTTCTCGCCGGAATCTTCATCGGGGCGCTGGCCGGATATTTAGGCGGCTGGATCGATGATCTCCTGATGCGGCTGGTCGATCTCTTTCTCGCCTTTCCGGGGATCCTCCTCGCGATCGCCCTGGCGGCGGTTTTGGGGCCGAGCGTGAAAAACGTGATCATCGCCCTCTCGATAATGGGATGGGTCGGCTACGCCCGGATGGTCCGGGGGCAGATTCTGGTCGCCCGGGAAGAGGAATATGTCCTCGCCGCCCGGGCGCTGGGGGCGGGGCCGTTTCGGATCATCACCCGCCACCTCCTCCCCAACATCTCGGCCCCGGTCGTCGTCGAGGCGACCTTCGGGATGGCGGGGGCGATCGTCACCGAGGCGTCCCTCTCTTTTTTAGGCCTCGGCGTCCAACCCCCCACCCCGAGCTGGGGGGCGATGTTGAGCGACGGCCGGTCGTTCCTCCTCCTGGCTCCCCATCTAACGACGGTCCCCGGCCTCGCCATCATGCTGATCGTCCTGGCGCTCAACCTGGTGGGGGATTGGCTCAGAGACCGATTGGATGTGAAAAGCCGTCTGCTGGCCGGCCCTCGATAAAACGCCGGGAAAAACCCGGAACAAGAGACGATGACAGGAGAGAAGGGCCAAAAGGAGTTTGGGTTGACTTCTCATTGCGTCAGGCATACACTACCCCCGTCGTAGAGCGTTGAGATTGCTGATAAATAGGCATCGGGCAAAACTGCCTGAAAACCAACCCGATATCGCATTATCAGGGCAAAATGGCAAGTTAATCAATGGTTGGGAGGTATACAGCTATGAAAATTCCTATCCTTAGTGACATCGAACGGCTCATCAATGAGCATGGCTCTGCTGTCATTCTCAAGGAACGCCTTGCTCTTGCCGCTGAGCAATACGTCTCGTTGGAGAAGAAGCTGTCTGCGTCTGCGATAAGAGAGAAACAGCTTCAATCTGAGAACAAGAGTCTTCGCCTTGATCTTGACCAAGCACAAATAAAGATACGGGACCTCGAAAAACAACTCTCTCAAGAAGTTAAGGCGGCCACAGCTAAATACAACGAGCAAGCAAAAAAGAGAGCCAAGGGCTATAGCGTTCGATAGAATGGCGCCGTCAATCATGGTTCCTCCCAACCCGTCGCTGGAGCCGACCGCATCAGCTCCCGCATTTTTATTCGAGCCCGTTTCGCGGTGGCTCAGCTTTATCGTTAGACCGCTTTTTTCTTTGGGTTTGAGAGGCGCACTGGACGCTTCGATTTCGGTTCGTTGAAGGTTCAGCCGGTCGAGTTGCGGGGGTGGGCCGTAACCGGTTTG
>DATDON010000391.1:0-3035 GCA_035293225.1 Candidatus Manganitrophaceae bacterium | reverse complement strand
GCTTGAACCACTCGATTAAATTGGCTGGTGCCGTAGCTGCGGCCCCCGACGAGGGCCCGGATTTCGCCGCTCCGCGGATCGATCGCCACCAGCGCCCCTTGAAGGCGCCGTTCGGGGTCGGGTCGCTTCAGCCGGGGGTTTCGCCCCTCGAGCGCCGCCAGCCCCTCGCGAAGCTTCTCCTCCGCGATCCGTTGCGTTTCGACGTCGAGGGTGGTGAAGATCCGAAGGCCCCCGGAATTCAATACCTCCCGGGGATAAAGCGCGGCCAAACGCTGGCGAATCTCATCGACAAAATAGGGCGCCGCGTTCATCCGCTCTTTGATTTTTCGCCCCGAAACTTCCTCGGCCCGCGCCGAAATGTAAGATTGAAGGGTGATTTTCCCCTCCGCAAAGAGAGATTCCAAAACCAGATTGCGACGATGGATCGCTTTTTTGAGATTTTTTTGGGGGGAAACCGTGTTGGGTGAACGGATCAAACCGGCCAAAAGGGCCGCCTCCCCCAGGGAAAGCTCCGACGGGCGTTTTCCGAAATAAAACCGGGCCCCTTGCCCCACGCCGTAGATCCCCATCACCCCATTCTGGCCGAGGTAAATCTCATTGAGATAGGCCTCCAAGATTTCATCTTTGCTGTAATGCCGCTCCAGGAGAACCGCCATGATCGCTTCGTTGATCTTTCGCGACCAGGTCCGTTCGTTTCCGAGGTAAAAATTTTTCACCAATTGCTGGGTGAGGGTGCTCCCTCCCTGGACAATCCCCCCGGCGCGTAAATTCATCCAGGCCGCCCTTCCGATCCCCCTGAAATCGAGCCCGGGGTGCTCGTAAAATCGCCGGTCCTCCACCGACAAAATGGCGTCGATCAATGCGGGCGAGACCTCGGAGAGCCGAATCAAACTCCGCTCTTCCCATATCTCGTCATAAAAACCGCCGATCACCTCCGGTTCGATCTGGGCCCGCTCCAGGTCCTCCGCGAGCGAAAGGTCGACCAGGCGGTCGATTTTCCCTTGCGAGAAGGAGACGCTGAGCGGATAGGCGCTTTGAAGACGATCGGGATAGGAGAATTCATGAAGGAAAATCTCTAAATCGTCCGGAGTCAGATAATACTCCCCGGGATGTTGGACAGGCTGTTTGACGGGACGGTAAGCAAGCCGCTTCAGGCGGGAAATCAGATAAGTTTTATCAAGATCAACGCCGGCAAAAAGGGTAAAAGGGGCGGAGTAAATCTTGGAGGGAAGTTTCCATCGCTGCCCCTCGAATTTTCTGATCACCTGATAATCTAAATAGAAAATATAGAGGAGGAGGAGAAAGAGAACAAAGAGAGGCCCCCCCCAGAAAATCCGGGCGCGACGGCGGTTGCGGCTTTTTTTCATTGCTTTTTTATACCATATTTCCCTTTAAATATCAATGAAAAAGGGGGCCTCTTCCTTGACACGAATTCCCGAAAAGTGGTAATCCTAACCCCATGCCCATCGAGAAGGTCGCGGTTCAAAAAAAAGAGCGGTCGATTCTGATCCTCTTCGCCAAGGCGCCGGAGCCCGGAGAGGTTAAAACAAGGCTCCAACCGCTTCTCTCGAAGGAGGAGGCGGCGGCCCTCCAAGAGGCGTTGATTTTGGATACCCTTGTTTCGACGCGCTCCCTTCCCGTTCAACGGGCCCTGGCGTGCGCCCCGACGATCCATCATCCTTTTTTTGCGCGGCGCCGGAAGGAAGAATCGCTTTTTTTGATCGAGCAAGTGGGGAGGGATTTGGGAAGCCGGATGAAAAACGCCTTTAAATGGGGCTTCGCGCAGGGCTTCGAAAAAGTGGTTTTGATCGGATGCGACGCGCCGACTTTGCCGGTCGGCTTCATCCAAGAGGCCTTTGAGCGGCTCGATTCCTTCCACGTCACGCTCGGGCCGAGCCGGGACGGAGGCTATTATCTGATCGGCGCGCGTCCTCCCCTCCCCGATCTCTTCGACGGCGTCGACTGGGGAACCGACCGTGTCCTGACCGCCACCCTTCGGAGATGGAATAAACGGGGCGAGCCCCTTCATCTTCTCCCCTTTTGGTACGATATCGACCGTCCGGAAGACCTCCTTTTTCTCAAAGAACATCTCCTCGTTTTGGAGCGCCAAGGAAAACCGGCGCCGAAGGAGACGCGGCGGGTGATTCGGTCTTTACCTTTCGGAAAAGTCTCGCAAAAAGGGGGCGAGAGATGAAGGCGCTCGGCCTTTATATCGATTTCCCCTTTTGCGTCGCCCGCTGCGCCTTTTGCGCCTTCAATATTCAGGGATATCGTAAAGGAATTGCGGAACGCTACGCCGCCGCCCTCCGGAAAGAGATCGCGCTTCACGCGCAAACAGAGATCGGCCGCCGGAGCGGGAACAGCGTCTATTTTGGGGGAGGGACGCCGACGCTTTATTCCCCTAAGGTATTAAACGAACTGCTCTCCTCCCTCCGTGAGGGATGGGGCCTCTCGGACGGCGTCGAGGCGACGATCGAGGCCCATCCGGCGACGGTCGACTTTCAGAAGCTGGAGGCCCTTCGGACGGGGGGATTCAACCGCCTCTCGATGGGGGCGCAATCTTTTTCGGATCAAGACCTTCACGCGCTCGGCAGGGGTCATACGGCGCAAGAGGCGCGCGACGCTTTTCGCGCGGCCCGCGCGGCAGGCTTTACCAACATCGGAATCGATCTCATCTACGCCCTTCCCGGTCAATCGATCCGGGAATGGGGGGAGACCCTTCAAGCCGCGATCGACCTTGCGCCGGAGCATCTCTCCGTTTACGGCCTCTCGATCGAAGAGGGAACCCTTTTCCACAAGAAGGAACGGGCCGGAACTCTGTCGCTTCCGTCGGATGACGAGGCGGTCGCGTTCTATCGGAAGTCCCAAGATCGACTGGTGGCGGCCGGTTACCGGCAATATGAAATCTCCAATTTCGCAAAACCCGGCTACGCCTGCCGCCATAATCTCCTTTACTGGGACCGAGGGGACGCCCTCGGGATCGGCCTATCGGCGCATTCATATATTGACGGGGAACATCGGGCCAACAGCGATTC
>DATDON010000390.1:0-3524 GCA_035293225.1 Candidatus Manganitrophaceae bacterium | reverse complement strand
GCCCGGGCGAAAATTTTGCCCGGCGGCGTCCTGGAACATGACCGCGCGTTTGCGATTTTTGACGGGGAGGGGAGGTTTGTAAACGGAAAGCGCGACGCAAAAGTTCATCTGCTCCGATCGGTCTTCGATCTGAACGCGGGGCGGGTGACGTTGAGGAGCCGAGGAAGCGGGGCGCCCGCCAGGTTCCATCTCCATCATGAGCGGGAGAAATTGGAAAGATGGCTGAGCGATTATTTCGGATTTCCGGCGCGCCTGTTTCAGAATGATGTCGACGGGTTTCCCGACGATACGGAGGCCTCCGGGCCGACGGTGGTGAGCGAGGGGACCCTGAATGAAATCGCCTCCTGGTTTGGCGGTCTCGGGGAACATGACATGCGCCTTCGATTTCGGGCGAATCTGGAAATCACGGGCGCCCCGGTCTTTTGGGAAGATCGTCTGTTCGGCGACCCGGGGACCGTTATGGCGTTTCAGATCGGCGATGTTCGGATGGAGGGAGTTCGCCCCTGCCGGCGATGCGTTGTTCCGACGCGCGATCCTGTCACTTCGGAAATCTATCCGGAATTCCAAAAGACCTTTATGGAGAAGCGGCGTGAGACGCTTTCTCCGTCCGCCGCGGTATCCCGCTTCAATCATTTTTACCGGTTGTGCGTCAACACGCGGATTCCCGCCTCGGAGAGCGGCAAATTTGTGAAGGTCGGAGACGAGGTTAAAATAATCGGATCGAAACAGTTCTGAGCGCTTCAGCATTTTCTCAACAGCCCGCCGCGCCGAATCAAACTGTCGAAAATTGACATTCAAGCCAAGATATGATAGGGATTTCCATGCCGATAGGGTCTTTTCTCGATGAACATCTTTTCTGGTTCTTCGGATGAGATGATTTCAATCATATAAAGGGGGAGTCGATGCGTAAAGTGGTCTTGATGGTGATATTTTTTTGCCTTGCGAGCTGGCTGAGCCCTGCCCGGGCCTCCGCAGAGGAGAATGCTTTTGAGACGGTGTTTAAGAACGCCTTTTACGGCGGGCTGGCGGGGGCGCTGGTCGGAGGGGCGACGCTCGCTTTCAAGGACAAGCCGGGGGACCATCTCAATTATATCGGGATCGGCGCCGCGGTCGGCGTGATCGTGGGGACGACCTTCGGGTTCGTCAAGGCGGCCGATTCTCTATCGGAGATCGATCACGGGAGGCTCGTCTTTCATCTTCCTGCGCCGACCGTCGAGGTTCGCCCCTTTGGCCAGATGCGCCGGGAGGTGGTCACCTCCGTTCGCCTCCTGAAGATCGGATTTTAGCGGCGCTTTCATATTAAAAACGAGGAGAGCCCGTAAAGTCGCGCTGGAATAGGTCGAGATCATTTCCAAGATCATTTCAAAGATGAACGTCCCGATCCGTCGGGCTGATTCCTTTATCAATTCAAGCTTCGGAAGCGGCGGCCGAACCCTCCCTGTTTTCTAGGGGATCGCAGTTTCCGTTTGCATAACGGGAGCAGGACACACGCTTCCTTCGCCATCCTCTCCTCGGCGGCCAAGACCGCTTGATCCGTATGCTCGAAGAGACGCCGTTCCCGGACACGCTCCATTAAATCCATTTGCGACAAAATAAACAAGGCCGGTTTTGAAGGCCGCGCTTAAAAATTCTTGCGTTCATTTTTGCCGGGTCCTTGTACATTTAAAAAGGCGCCTTATAATGCAACATGTTCCAAATAGATAAATGTTGCAATTATAAGAGGGATCGTGTAGCATCTGGGAAGCGCGACCCCCGGCTGTTGAATAAGAAGCGATAGGGAAATCCCGGAAGCGACAAAAGAGAATAGAGATGAAGAAGCATAAAGATTTGCTAGCGGTGCTTCGGCATAATCAGCAGAGAATCACTCCCGCACGGAGGTTTTTGCTGCAGTTTTTTATCGATAATAAAGCGAAACAACTTCCTCTTCCCGAAATCCAAGCCCATCTCCAGGATAAGCTGCCGGGGATCAATCGCTCAAGTGTTTATCGGAATCTGGAGATGCTGAAGCGGCTCAGTGTGATTCAGGAATTAACGGCCCACGGGCAGGGAAAGCGTTATCAGTTCGTGTTTGAACGGCAGGTCCATCATTTCATCATCTGCAAGGCGTGCGGGAAAATTAGCAAGGGGAATCGGAGCCTATTTGAAAAAGTCGAAAAGGCTTTGAAAGAGATTCACGATTTCCAGAAAGCGAATCTCTCGGTTACCTTTTACGGCTTCTGTTCGAACTGCGCTTCCGCATAAGCTGAAAGAGCGGTCGCTCGGAATGAGGCGGGGGGAAGGAAAGGGCCGGCCCCGAGAAAGAAATGGGTCAAGGCAGGGAAGATTTAATCTTTTCCCAATCGAACGGAAGCGGCGGGCTCTTCCAGGGGCCGATCTGTTGGATCTGCGCCCGGAGCGCCTCGGCGCGGCCGTCGCTGAGGGGGTGGGTGGAGAGGAAGGGGATAGATGGGCCTTCTCCCTTCGACAGCTTATCAAAAAAAGTGATCATCCCTTCAGGATTTATTCCGGCCTCCTTCAAGAGGAGCAATCCTTTTAAATCGGCTTCAGACTCCTGCTCGCGGCCAAAGCGTAGGGTCCCGAGTTGCGCGGCCAACTCGCCGCCTGGAAAGTCTCCGACCAGCAAGGCGATCGCCCCCCTCCAACCGATGTCATGGATCAGTCCTTTGAGACTGTGGCGCCGCGTCACATGTTGCGTCTCATGGGCGAGAACTCCCGCGACCTCCTCCGCCGAATCGGCGGCCCGTATCAGGCCGGTAAAGACGACGATATGTCCACCCGGTATCGCGAACGCGTTAATGGCCGGATTTTCGGCGACATGCCATTTAAAGCGGTAGGCGCCCCCTTGAGACAACCGTCCGCCGATCTCTTCAATGGTTTTGACCGCCTCCCCCTCCGAAAGCATCTTCAGCCCCTGCCGAGTCTGCGCGAAGATCAGATCGCCGAGGCGTTCTTCCGTTTCGATCGAGATTTGGCCCGCGACCCAATTCAAGATTCGATCGGATCGCGTCCAAAGGGCCGCGAGAAGGAAAATGGGAAGAAGAAGGATCAACGCGAGCGCCATCCATCCCGCCCTGCTTGTCCGGCGGACCCGATCGATTTTTTTTTGCCGGCGCAAAAGCTGTGGGGTCAAAGAGGCGGGCGCTTGAGCGAGGAAGGTTTTCTTGGAAGAAGGATCGGTCAGGCTGAGAGAGTAGAGGCCCGATCCCAAGGTCCAAGTCAGCAGAATCTGATCATGATCGAACCCCCCCGATCCGACCTGAATCCGGTCGCAGGAAATGGTCTCCTCCTTCGAATCGTCGGGGGAGAAACAAAGACCCTCCGGGATCATCCGAACGGAAACCGGCTTTCCCTGAGAGGGAAGGCCCGGACCAAAGTAGAGGGCGCGAAGCGATTCCAAATCGTTTAATTGTCTCCGTCCAAAAGGCCGCCCAATCCGCCGAGCAGGGATCCTTCTTCACGGCCCCCCCCCATACGGGGCATAGCGGAGTAGAGGCGATTGGCGAGACGGCTGAGCGGAAGGGATT
>DATDON010000389.1:0-2798 GCA_035293225.1 Candidatus Manganitrophaceae bacterium | reverse complement strand
CTTCTCCTTCGGAAAACCCTCCCGCAGAAAGGTGTCATAGGAGAATTCGGACTCCACCACCACCTTGTCGGCCCGCTCGAACTCTTCGACCGCCACCGTCCGATCCCGCCGCGACGCCTCGATCCGATCCAACAAAGGAATGTTCCCCTCGCGGCGCCGGGGAATCCCCTGAAGGTCATATTCTTCGTCGAGGAGCGCTTGGGTCACCCTCGGATGGGCGGAGGGGCGCTCGACGAATCCGATTCCTCCGGCCTCTCGAACCGCTTGGAGGGACCGGAGGGATTCGTTCGTCCAACCGTGAAAGATATCACACCCCTCGCGGCGAATCAATCTTGAAGTCACCTGATCGAGATAAATCCGCTTTAGGGAATAATAATATCGGGCCGGAAGGGAGGAAAAGAGGCGGAACGGCTGAAACCGGATGATCCGGAGGCGTTCTTTCGGGATCTCGGACTGGAGATTGCCATAGAAAACCCCCCGGTGAAGGGCGCCCCGCGCATGAATTCCCCGGACCAGCTCAAAACTGTCGACCCCGAGCCCTCCCGCGCCGATCTTGGTGAAACAAGAGTAGACGATTCTCATCTTATCGATCGGGCGCCTCCTCTGAAAAAATCTGTTCCAGATACAATTTTTCCCAGGCGGAATAGTCGAATTTCCAGGCCGATTGACGCGCCGTTCTCCCCATCTTTCGCCGAAGCGGATCGTCGGTCGCCAGCCGCTTTAGATACGTGTAGAATTCGGCCGGATTTTCCGCCAGGAAACCGTTCTCCCCGTGGCGGATGATCTCTTTGTTGAATCCGATGGCGGAGGCGACGACCGGAAGGCCGGCGGCCAACGATTGGATCGCCTTGAATCCGGCCTTGCTCCGGGCCCGCTCCGAATCATCCAGCGGCATAATGGAAAGGTCGATCTCGGAAAAGTATTCGCATTCCCGCTCCAGCGCCCATCGGACATTTTGAACCGGAAAGTCAAACCGGCGGGGGAGAAACGGCCGGTCGGAGACCACCCGGAAGGTCAGCTTTTCCCGGAATTCATGAAGCAGCTTGAATAAGACCTCTTCGATCAATTCCAAATAGGAGAAGCCCCCGCTTGATCCGACCCATCCGATGACGAGGTTCGATTTCGGCGCGGCAGGGCGGCCCTCCGGCGGCCTTTCGGAGAATCGGGCAAGGTCGATCAGCGTCGGAATCACGGCGACCCTGGAGGCCAGATAAGGAAAGTGGTCGGTCAGCTCCTCTTTGAGGGCGTCGACCGATACGACGATCCGGTCCGAGGCGTGAAGAATGGAGCGAATCCGCGACATCCGGTCGAGCAACAACTGCATATCGTAAATACGGTCGTCAAAATCAAAGACCACCCTTTTCTTCCGGAGAAATTTCAGCAAAAAAACGGGGGGGGCGTACTTCTGGAAGACCACTACCTTCGCCCTCGCCAGGAGCGCCATCAGCCGCAATAAAAAGAGCGCCTTTTTTAATTTGTTGAAAAAATGATCTCTCTGATATCCCCTCTGAACATAAATCACCTTGACCGAATGGCCTCGCGTCCGGAGCCGGTCGGCCCATCCGTATCCCCGGTAGCGGGCGGAGGACATGGTCTTGGAATATCGGCAGACGTAAAGGATCATGATCGGGGAAGCCCCAAAATAAACCGCTCGATCCGCTTCGCCCGCGCCTCCCAATAGTAAGAGGGCGCCGCTTCCAACCCCTTCGCGGCGATCCGCCGCGCGACGTCGGGGCGCGCGATCAACTTTCGGATCCCCTCCGCCAGCGCCGCCGGATCGTCCGGCTTGACCAGGACGGCGTTCACGCCGTCCCGAAGCTCCTCCTCGGTGGACCGGAGGCGGGTGGCGACGATCGGCCTCCCGTACGAGAGATATTCATAGATCTTGATGTGGGCGACGTAGTTCATCCGGATCGTGTCGCGGGAGGGGAGTGCGAAGATATCCATCTGCGGGATGAGGCGGTGGACTTGATGGGGGAGGACGAAGCCGTGGAAAAAAGTCTTTTCTCCCCCGCCCGACTCCTCCGCCAGCGACCGCAGCCGGGCAATCTCTTCCGATTGTCCCCCGATGACGTGAAGACGGACCTGCTCGATCCGGGCGCAGGCGCGAACGAGAAGATCGACCCCCTGGGCGGGATAAAGCTGTCCGATGTAACAGACGTTATAAAGCGCTTTGGGGCCAAAAAAGTAAGGAGGAAGTTTTGCGCCGTCGGCGGTCGTCCCCAGCGGAACGGTCTCGACCGGCGTCCGGGGGAACCTCCTTTTCAAGGCCCGCCGGATGGCCTCGGTGGTGACGATCACCGCATCCATCCGGGGAAGAATCCTCTTTTCCAATCGGTCCACCTTTTTCTCCCCCTTCGTGGGACGCTCGTTCTCCGGATAGATCCCGAGTTCGTGCAGTTCATAAACGAATCGCTCGGCCCGGATCCATCTCTTCCATGAAAGAATAAAGGCGGCCAGCTTGGGAACCGAGAGATAGACGACATCGACCGGGCCGCGCCGAGAGCGCTTTATCAACTCAATCAACGCGAAGAGATAGAAGACGCCGTTCCATGACAATTTCCATCGAGCGTTTTTCCTCAAAATGGGAAGCTGGACGATTTCAAGATTAGGAAGGTCCTCGATGCCGTAGTAGGCCACGATCTCCTTGCGGGAGGCCCCGCTCTTCCCCACGAGGAGGACGACCTGGTGGCCGCGGGCGGCCAGGGACGCCGCCATCCGGACGATCCGGGCGTCCCGCGCTTTGCGGAGCATGAGGCTCTCATTGACCGGATAGAGAATCGTCACATCTGTCCCTT
>DATDON010000388.1:0-2495 GCA_035293225.1 Candidatus Manganitrophaceae bacterium | reverse complement strand
CTTTGTAAGGAGGGGCAAGGGGAGGTAGAAGGCATGCCGATACACTTATGTTCCCTTCTACCCCACCCCGCCTCCCCTTACAAAGGGGAGGGGTGTCGAATATTGTTTCTATTTTGAGACTGTTAATAAGTAAAGAATCTTGCGCATCGCGGCGCCAGTTCCTTTCCTCGACCGGAGAAGCCCACATGAATTGGAGAAAAGTTTTTTTGACGGGGTCGGTTTTTCTCTGTTTTTCTTCAACAGGCTGGGGCCAGACGATCTGGTGGGAGGATGGAATGGCCAAGCTGCGAGCCGCCAATGAAGGACCGGAAGGAGACCCCGTCCCGCGCGACGCCGATCTTTGCCGGGGCGAGCGTTGTTTAAAAGGGGGGATCCGGATCGCGGCGGCTCAGAATGAGTTCGAGCCGTTTCAAGTTTTTATCGCCGCCCCCGGCAAGGAGGGGCTCAAAGAGGTCGATGTTAGCCTGAGCGATCTGGTCCGTGAGGGGGGGGAAGGGCCGGGGCGGATCTCATCCCGGCCGCCGGGGCCGATCATGCTCTACCGGGAGCATTATATCCAGATCGAAAAGCCGACCCATCGAGAAGCCCGGACCGGCGCCTGGCCCGACGCGCTGATCCCAAAAGTGGATGAGTATGTCGGCGAGCGGCGCGCCATGCCGGGAGAAGGCCGCCCCGCCTTTCCTTTCGATGTTCCTCCCGGAAGGAAGCAAGGCGTTTGGGTCGACATTTATATTCCGCCCGAAACCCCTCCCGGAACCTACACCGGGTCCGCGACGGTGACAATTGGCGGCGCCATTGGGGCGGTGATTCCGATCCGTTTAACGGTTCTTCCCTTTCGCCTCCCCTCCACCTCGTCTCTGAGGAACGCCTATGCGGTCGGCATTACCGAGTTAGGAAAAGGGCACGATTGGGATGATCCCCGTTCCAATAAAAATGGTTTCATCAGCGATGAGAGGACCAGCGAGCTGATCTGTCTCTACACCAAGGCGCTTCTTCTCCACCGTCTTTCAAACGAAAATGCGATCTGGCCGCCGCCCCGGCGGGATAAAGGCAATGAGAGGATCAAGTGGAATTTCCCGGACAAAAAGACGATGTGCGAGGAGAAATATCCGGAGTTCCTGAATGGGATCAAGAGCTTGCCGGCTGGGAAGCTTCCTTTGGCGCGGCTCACCTCGATTCGCCTCCGGGATGGGTATAGTTTTAATGACCCCGATCGATATGATCTCTCGAAACTGAACGCCGCTTATTATAAGGAGTACATCCAATACTTTTCGGAGCATGGCTGGCTCGACCGTTTGTTCGATTACACGCGGGACGAGCCGGTCTTTACCTATCATCGTTCTACCCGGCGCCGTGAATGCTGGAAAGTGGACGAGAACCCTGAGCGCCCCGACACCGATTGGGACAAGATCAGGCGGCGAACGGAGTTTCTCCACCATCAGGTTTCTCAGTTAAAACTCCTGGTCACCACCGATCGCCAAGCGGCGGAGGCCTGTTTCGAACGCCTTTTCCAGGAGCGGTCTCCCCAAAAATATATCGACATCTGGACGGTTGGAATCAAGCGGATGAACGGGAAACCGGACGCCGACACCTACAACAAAAATTTCAGACCGTCCTACGACGGATCGTTCATCGGCCCGGGAAAAGAGCTCTGGTGGTATCACGCCTGCGGCTCGCACGGCTGCGGCGACGACCCGGAATTCGGCTGGCCGACGGTGATGGTCGATCTTCCGTCGACCGATACCCGGATCTTCGAGTGGCTGACCTATTACTATCGGATCTCCGGCGAGCTCTATTATGAAACGGTCTTCCAATATCCCTATTCATACAAGCTCATGAAAGGGCCCGGCGGCGCCGAGACGAAGGTCGCCGATCGGGATCCGTTCCGGAATATCTACTACTTCGGCGGAAACGGCGACGGCGTCCTCTTCTACCCGGGACGCCCCGACCAGGTCGGCGGAACCCACCATATCCCGATCGAATCGATCCGGTTGAAGATGATCCGGGAAGGACTGGAAGATTACGAATACCTCAAGCTGGCCGAAGCGAAGAAAGGGCGCGGATGGATCGAATCGGAAATCCTGCCCCTTCTCAAAGAGGACGGAGGGGCGCCGTTGAGTGTTTATCGTTGGACGAATCGCCCTGAAAAGATCTTTGAAGCGCGGGAGAAGCTCGCCGCGGCGTTGAGAGAGAAGTAAGTCTAAGCTCTTTTTATCGATTTCTTTTTTGAAACGCTTTGGTTATAATAAGTCGGGTTATATATCTTTCCGGAGCGTGAAAAACAGATGATCTTTTTAAGGGCTTCTTTCATTCTGGTCATTCTCTCCCTCGCCGGCTGCGGCTACAACACCTTGCAGGCGATGGATGAGGAGGTCAACGCCGCCTGGTCGGAAGTTCAGAATCAATACCAGCGCCGGTTTGATCTCGTTCCCAACCTGGTGGAGACGGTCAAGGGGTTCGCCGCGCAGGAGCGGGAGGTCCTGACGCAGGTTGTC
>DATDON010000387.1:0-6098 GCA_035293225.1 Candidatus Manganitrophaceae bacterium | reverse complement strand
ACGGCCAATATCGCATCGGTCGCCCCGGGGGTCGCCGAGGCGCTCGTCGCCACCGCCGCCGGCCTCTTCGCGGCGATCCCCGCCGTGGTCGCGTATAATATCTTCGTCAATAAACTCCGGAGAATGGAGCTTCAACTCAATGTCTTCTCGACCGAGCTGATCGGCCTGGTTGAAGAAAAAATGATGAAAGAGCCGGCGCCGTTATGAAGAGGTCGCGCAGGCGCGCCGGGAAGAGAAACGGGGAGAGAAACGAATGAACGCCTCTTCGGACCGAAGCCGGCGGTTGATGGCCGAGATCAACGTCGTTCCGCTGGTGGATGTCGTTCTCGTTCTGCTCATCATCTTTATGATCACCGCTCCGCTCCTTTACCGGGGAATGGACATTAAACTCCCCCAGGCGGCCACCAATACGATTAAATCCGAAGAGCGGAAGATCTTGACGATTGAGAAAAACCGATCGATTTATCTCGATAAGGAAGAGGTCGGGTTGGCCCAATTGGAGAGAAAGCTCCAATCGTTAAAAGCCTCCGCCCCGCAGGTTTCCCTCTACCTGCGCGCGGACCGGGAGGTCCCTTATGGAACCGTCGTTCAGGTGATGGATTTGATCAAGAGGGCCGGGATCGACAAACTCGGCATCGTGACGGAGCCGATTCCAAAAGAGAAACCGGCGAGTTAAACTGCGACAAACGCAAAGACCATGCGATATCGGTTTCGTAGGGGCGAATCGTGTATCCACCCCGATCCGGGCGATCGGATGGACCGTCCCCTGCGACAGCCGGATAGAGAGAGAAGAGATGTCCGCCATCAGATGGAGCCCGGGGTGGGGGCCCTATCATGACGTCGATCCACGCCGGAGGGCGATTCAGGAAGAAAGCTTTTCAAAAATGATCGCTTTCTCTTTCTTGATCCATTTTTTCTTTTTTTCTTTTTTGCTTTTAAGCCGTCCTTTATGGAGCGCGCGTTCATCGACGTTCCAGTCTTACCAGGTTTCTCTGGTTTCTCCAGAGCCGGCGCCGGCCCCGCTTCCTCTTTCCAGTGCGCTTCTCTCCCCCAAAGCCTCGTCTCCTCAGGAGGCGCGGGAGACGCCGAAGATCGTAACGCAAAAGGGGACGCCCCCTTCCCGGAACGATCCTGAGAGACTGCAAGAGTGGTGGAAGAAGAAGGTCGGATCGATCAAGATCGCGCCGGTTCAGCCGAAGAGTCCCGCCGCGGAGTCGGCGCCGCCTGCGAAGCTTGATTTGACGAAGCGGCCCGATCCTTCCCCCGACCGGGCGGAACCCGATGCGACCGTCCGATCGCCGAAGCGCGATCTCCTTCTTTCCAAGAAGCCGATGGAGCCCCCCGCCGTGTCGGTGCCCGAGCCGAAAGAGGCGGAAAGCCATCCTTCCATCGTCGCGCTGGGGAGCGCCTCGCTCAATAAATCGCTCTTTAAATTTCCATACTATCTCCAGAATATAGAAAATAAGATCAGCGGCCAGTGGGCGGTTCCGCCGATGATCGTCGAAGGGGAGGGGGCGGAAGCGATTATTCTCTTTCGTCTGCGCAAGACGGGGAGAATCGAATCGGTTGAAATTGAAAAGAGTTCCGGGAACGCTCCTTTTGATCAATCGGCGTTGCGGGCGGTTTATAACGCCGATCCCCTTCCCCCCTTTCCGGACGGGCTGACGGAAGATCCCCTGCAGATTCATTTCAGTTTTAGAATGGGTTCATAGCGTTGCGGAGAGGAATCTTCTTATGGTTGATCTTGACGGCGCCGGGCTGGGAAGCGTCTTCGGACGCCGCCGATGTGTTTTTGGGGACCAGCCGTTCCGGTTTTGAAAAGATCTCCATCGCGGTCCTCCCCTTTCAGGGAGGGACGGAGAGCGCGGAGCGGATCTTGCTCGCGGAGACGGTCCTCCAGTCCGATCTGGCCCGGTCTCAGGTTTTTAAGGTCGTCGAACCGTCCAAAATAGACCTATCCGGTATGATCGGGCCGCCCCCGCCCCAGGCCGTCGTCAAGGCTTCGGCGGCGGGCGTTCAGGCGGTCGCCTGGGCGAAGCTTTATCCCAGAGGGGAAGAGTGGATTTTGGAGAGCTACGCTTATGAAACGGGCAAGGGGGAACAGGTGGTCGGTGTGAAGATCGTCGGCGACGCGAAATCGATTCGGGCGATGGCGCATCGTTTTTCGGACAAACTGGTCTCTTATTTTACGGGTGAAACCGGAATCGCCCAGACGAAGATCGCCTATGTCTCCGATTTGACCGGCAAAAAGGAGGTCTATTTGATGGACTATGACGGGGCCAATGTCATGCGGGTCACGGGAGACCGGAGCATTGTGATTTCCCCCCGCTGGTCGTTCGACGCCGGCCAGATCGGCTATACTTCATACCGGGAAGGGAACCCCGATATTTATTTTTTGGATTTGGGAACCGGCAAGCGGCGGAAGGCGGTCTCCTTTCCGGGGTTGAACTTTTCGGCCTCCTGGTCACCGGCCGGAGATCGCGTGGCCTTTACGACGACCAAGGACGGCGACGCCGAAATTTACGTCATGCGCCCGGACGGGTCCGATCTGAAGCGCCTGACGTTCAACGCCGCGGATGATCTTTCTCCCGTCTGGTCGCCGACCGGAAAACAGATCGCCTTCACCTCCGACCGGGGAGGAAGCCCTCAAATTTACATCATGGACGCCGACGGCTCCAACGTCCACCGGTTGACATTTTCGGGAGATTACAACACCTCTCCGGCCTGGTCCCCGAAAGGGGATTGGATCGCCTATGCCTGCCGGGATGATGAAAAGCGGCTGAAAATCTGCGCCGACCGCGCCGACGGGGAGCAATCGGTCCGGGTCACCGAATCGGGCCCCTGGGACGACGAGGCGCCCTCCTGGGCGCCGAACGGAAGAGAGATTCTTTTTACGTCGGACCGCGCCGGCAAGGGCCAAATTTTTTCGATTCAAGCCGACGGTCTCGGGCTGGTTCGACTGACCTCGGGGGGGGCGAATCATACCAGTCCGTCCTGGTCTCCACGCTGACGGGCCGCCTGATTCGCCGCAAGCGTCCCGTCCGTGACCTCCGGGGAATGGTTTGAGGAGATGCGAAAACCATGACCTCCGGGGAATGGTTTGAGGAGATGCGAAAACCATGACCTCCGGGGAATGGTTTGAGGTGGGACGAAAACCGTTGAAGGGAGGCTTCGGAAGCGGTTCTAATCTAAGATGTGATGGGGTTGAAGGGCCTTCCCGCTGAATGCGCGGGGAAGAGGCCGTTCATTTTGCGCCGAACGGAACGTTTTGTCAGGCGTCTTTTGGGATCAATCTGAGGAGGAGATCAATGGAAAGAGGTTTCACTTATATCGCCGGTATTCTGATTTTGTTTTCGTCTCTGGTTCTGACAGGGTGCCCTAAAAAGGTCGCGCCGGTGGAAGGCTCCGCGGGCATTTCCAAGGAAAAGCCGGCCGAACCGCCGAGGGAGGCGCCGCGCCCGGAAACCGCTCCGATTCAGGAAGAGAAACTCCCCCCTCTCGCCAGGGAGGAGCCGTCCGAGGAAGAGACGAGGATTGCGCCGAAAGAAGAAGCCCCGGCCTCCTTGGAAGATGTCTTTTTTGAGTTTGACCAATGGCTGATCCGCCCGGAAGCGCGAAAGATTTTAGAGCAAGACGCCCGCTATTTGGCGGCCAATCCTCAGGTGAAGGTTCAGATCGAAGGCTATTGCGACGAGCGCGGAACGACGGAGTATAACCTCGCCTTGGGAGAGCGCCGGGCCAAATCGGCGATGAATTTTCTGGTGAATCTCGGCGTGAGCCCCTCTCGCATCTCAACCATCAGCTACGGGGAGGAGAAGCCGTTCTGCGAGGAAAAGAACGAGGCCTGTTTCCAAAAAAACCGGCGCGCCCATTTTGTCCGGAAATAATCAACGATGGGTATCCACAACGGGGAATCTAAAATGCGTTTCGTTCTTCTTTTTTTGCTGGGATTTCTTTTGCTGGAGGGATGCGGTTACTCCATCAAAATGGTCAGCGTCGAAGAGGACCGCAAGGCCCGGCAGAATCGAAAGACACTCGAAGAGGAGGTGGCCCGGCTTCAATCCGAGCTCCAAAAACTGAGACAAGAGGTGTCCGAACTTCAAAAAAGACGGGCCGACGTCGATATCCGTTTGGATGAGACGGCGATGGCGCTTCGTTTGATCCAGGGGAAAATCGAGAAAGACGACCACCGCTTCAAAGAGCTTTCCCATCAGGCGGACGACGCCGCCTTTCGATTGAACGAATTAACGCAGCTGAAAACCCGTTTGAGCGAACAGGAAAAAAAGTGGGATTCGACGCAAAAAACCATGCAGTCGCAAATCGAGGCGATCAAGGGGATCAGCGGAGTTCTTCAGAAATCTCTGGAAACCCTCAACGCCGCGGTCGCGACCACATTGGACGATCAGGAGAAAAAGCTGAAGGATCTTTCGGCCCTCGTATCGGAGCTGGCTCAAAAGATTCCCCCTCTGCTCAATACGCAATCGGCCCAGCTGGATGAATTGGGCAAGCAATTCCGGAGATTGGGACAGGCGGGAGACATCGAGCAGATGAACAGAGGCCTTTTGGAGCTTTCGAACGCCCTCAATCTGTTGGGGGAGAAGATGACGGCCAAGATCGATGAGCAGGATCGGATTCTGAACAAGACCACGAAGCGGCTCGAGGCGTTGGAATCGAAGGTTCCGCCGAAAGGGAAGCGTTCGGCCGATCTTCCGGCGACCGAAATGAATTCGGCGGCCCGGGCCAAGTCGAAGTGAACGTGGAGCGTTTGGCGTGAACAATTTGCGTAAACGATCGGCGAAGGGGGCGGTCGCGTTGGCCCTTTTCATCTCCTTTTCGGGATGCGCCCTGCAGGCGAGCATGGTCGATTTGGAGAACGATCATGAAACATTGAAGAACCATCAACGGGAGCTTCAAGGCCGCCTCGAACGGCTTGAAAAAGGGGCGGCCGCTCCCGCTCCGTCCGCTCAGAAAATCCAGACCGAGTCGCTCGTTCGGCTCGACAGCTTCGGAACGGAGTTGCAGGCCCTGACCGGCCGGATCGAGGAGGAAAAACATCTTCTCTCCACCTTCGCCAAGAGGATGGAGGATCAATCCTACCGGCTGGAAGCGCTCCTGGGCCGGCTCGATGCTCTGGAGTCGCGGATATCGGCCTTGGAGAAAGAGGGGGACAAACCCGTGGAGCCCCGTGAGGGGAAAACCATTTTGCCGGGAAGGTCGCTCGACTCGAAATTAAAAGGGGGAAACCTGGCGCCGACCGAGGCGTACAACCTCGCTTATAACGATTATCTCAAAGGGAATTATGATCTCGCCGTTTCGGGATTTCAAAATTTTCTCCAGCAATATCCCGGCTCCGCGTTGACCCCGCAAGCGATTTATTGGATCGGTGAAAGTTATTATAATAAAAAATCGTATGCCAAGGCGATCGAATTTTTTGACCGGGTTCAGCAAGAATACGCTAAAAGCGAGAAGGCCCCGAACGCCTTGTTGAAGGAGGGATTCGCTTACCTGGAATTGGGCGACCGGGTCAAGGCGAGGATCTATCTTAAAAAAGTCGTCGAGCAATTTCCCGGCTCCAACGAAGCGAACCTTGCCAAAGACAAATTGTCCGACCTCCGTTAAACTCCCAAAAAACCGCCCGTTGCGATCGGCCGATCGCGGCGGAGATATGATGGAAGGCGCATTTTGCCCAGAATCAAAACCCTTTCTGAAGATTTAGCGAATAAAATCGCCGCCGGCGAGGTCGTCGAACGGCCCGCCTCGGTGGTGAAAGAGCTGGTGGAAAACGCCATCGACGCGCAAAGCCGCCGGATTTTCGTCTCTCTTTCCGGCGGAGGGATCCGTTCGATTCAGGTTCTGGACGACGGGGAGGGGATGGACCGTGAAGACGCCCTTCTCGCCTTTCAACGGCATGCGACCAGCAAGCTGTCGCGGGAAGAAGAGCTCCAATCCATTATGACGTTGGGATTTCGGGGGGAGGCCCTGCCGAGCATCGCCTCCGTCTCCAATATCCGTTTGGTGACCCGGACGGAGGAGGGTCCCGAAGGAACGGAACTCTCGCTGGAGGGAGGGAAGGTTCGAAGCGTGAAGAGCGTCGGCGC
>DATDON010000386.1:0-5488 GCA_035293225.1 Candidatus Manganitrophaceae bacterium | reverse complement strand
AGGCTGAACGCATCGAGCACGGCCCGGCTCAGCGCCCGGCTCATGACGTGGGGCCGGCCTCTCGGGATCAGGCCGATCTCCTGGGCGAGGTCAAAATTAAAATAGAAAAGCCTTCCCCCCCGGCGCGCCCTCACCGCATAGTCGACGTAGCCGTTCCGGACCGCCGTTTTAAAAGGGTGCTCCCCGTTAATCCGAGCAAAGCGGGAATAGGGTCCCTTCACGCGTTCTTTTTTTATTTTTTTATTGCGATTGGTTTCCCTCATTACCCTATCGTATCGGATGACAATGTCTGTTTTTCTTGCCGCCGTATAAGATAACAATCATATTATATCCGTAGGTTGGCTTTTTGTGAACTCGTGAAGAGGCCGGCAGGATATATTGAAGAGCCGGGTTCCGGGCCGGGCGGAGAGGACACTTGCCGGGAGGCGCATATGCTTAATAGAGTTAATAAAGAGAAAAGATCATTGGGGTTCCCCAAATACGCCGAGGCTCCGAAGCAAATCGCCGAAGAGTTAACCAAAGCGTATTAGACGAAAAGGCTGCAGAGAAGAAGGAGAACTAAGATGATTGAGCTAAGAAGGCCCCGCTCGAAGGTATTCCGGTGGGCCTTCTTTTCATCTGTGGAGTCTCCAGCCGCGGGAAAATCAGTTTATTTCTCTCGGATCTACGTGGCCTATTCTGTTCTTGACACTTGTTTATCTAATTTGTATCATATTAACATAATATACTATATATACAAAGGAGGCCTTTCACCATGTCCACGCAAATGATTCTCCGGGTTGACTCCGAGATCAAGGAAAAGCTGAGCAAGTTGGCTCGCCGAGAAGGTAAGACCGCCAGCCAAGTCGTGAGGGAACTGATCGAGGGATATATTCAAGACAAGGACATCGGAACGTATGTCGATGACCTTTGGGGTCGAGTCGAGGCGTCGCTCCGGTCCAAAAAGGTGACGCGGAAGGATATCGCCAAGGCGGTCAAAGCCGTCAGAAGAGAGCGAGCCGTTAAGAGATGAAGGTCGTCATCGACACGAATGTCTTTGTCTCTTCGTTTTTCGGCGGAAATCCCCGGAAAATAATTGATCTCTGGAAGCAAGAAAAGATCTCGCTTTGCCTTTCCAAGGAAATCCTGGACGAATACGTGGACGTCCTGAACCGATTGGGTGGCGCCGATGAAGCGCTCCTGAAGGAGCTCCTTTCTCTGTTCGCAACCGGTTTCAATCTTCACTTTATAGGCAAGACCCCTTCCCTTCATGTCGTCAAAAACGATCCTGATGATGATAAGTTCATCGAATGCGCGGTGGCGCTGAAGGCGCAGGTCATCATCACCGGCGACCGCGCCCTGAGGTCGGTCGGCGCCTATATGGACATTCGGATCGTCACCCCCGATCAGTTTTTGAAGGATTACCGAAAAGGCGGCTCGTGATGGAAGCCGACGGTTCCCCGCTTCATGATGTTCGCTCGACCGGAAAGTTGAGAAAGTTGAGGGTCAGGGAGAAAGTCGTGGGTCAGGTCTCCCAATGCAATATTTCCCCTCCTGCGGACATGGGAACGGGAAATAAATCTGTACCCTTCTCGGCCTTTCCCTGGTTATCACCCCTTTAATTTCTCTCTCAGCCGCTCCAGCCACGCCTTGTTCTCGGCGAGCTTCGGAAGGTTGTACTTTTCGTCGATCGCCGCCACCTGCTTGAGACAGAGCGCCGCCTCTTCGATCTTCCCTTGTTCTTCGTAAAGGGCCGCCTGATGATAAAGGGCGGCGGCGCATCCCATCTCATCTTTTAATTGCGCATACAGGGCATAGGCCTCCTCGCTGAGGCGCTGGGCGATTTGTAGCCCGCCCATCGCGGCTTTGGGCCTTGACAGATATGCATAGAAAAAGCATAATGATACATATAAAAAAGAATATGTGAGGGGCGCAACATGAGAACGACTTTAAACATAGACGATGAATTACTGAATAAGGCGTCGAAACTGACCAACATTGAGGAAAAGACCTCCCTGGTTCGACTGGGGCTGGAAGCGTTGATTGCCAGGGAAAGCAGCAAGAGGCTTGCCCAACTCGGCGGCGTCGAAAAGAAATTGAAGGCGATCCCTCGCAGAAGGATGGCAAACAAGTAGAATGGTTCTTGTCGACACATCGGTGTGGGTGGCCCATCTGCGGGAAGGAAAGGCCGGACTTGAACCGTTGTTGAATGACGGCGACGTCATCTGTCATCCATTCATCATCGGCGAACTCGCTTGCGGAACCCTTAAGAACCGGATTGAAATTCTCTTTCTCCTTGAATCCCTCCCCATGGCCACCCAAGTAGAGCATGAAGAGGTGATGAAATTTATCGAAAACCGGCGCCTGATGGGAAAGGGCTTGGGATACGTTGACGCGCATTTGCTGGCTTCGGCTTTATTAACCAAAGTTCCACTCTGGACCTTCGATATGAGACTCCATCGACTTGCTTCACAGTTGGGCTTAAAATTTTAACTTGGCTTAAATCATGGCCAAACGCCAAAGGACCGCCCTTGACGCTGTCATCGAGCGTCCGCCATGATCATCCGATATCAGCTTTAATTTTCCTGTTTAATTTTAATTTGAGAACGATTAAGCTGCGTTTGAAATGGGGCCGAGAATAGAGCGGATCACCCCTTTAATTTCTCTCTCAGCCTCTCCAGCCGCGCCTTGTTCTCGGCGAGCTTCGGGAGGCTATACTTTTCGTCGATCGCCACCACCTGCTTGAGACAGAGCGCCGCCTCTTCGATCTTCCCTTGTTCTTCGTAAAGGGCCGCTTGATGATAAAGGGCGGCGGCGCATCCCATCTCATCTTTTAATTGCGCATACAGGGAATAGGCCTCCTCGCTGAGGCGCTGGGCGATTTGTAGCCCGCCCATCGCGGCTTTCGCTTTCGCCAGCCGGTGGAGGGCGTCGGCGAGACGGGCGGGATCTTTCAACCGCTGGGCCAGGGCGGCCCCCTTCTCGGCATAGTCCAACGCCCCCGAATTATCCTCGCGCTGCAAGCAGAGCAGTGAGAGGTTTCCGTACAGGGTCGAGAGCTCGTTCCATTTCCCCTCCTGCTCCAACAAGACCACCCCCTGTTTGTAGAAGTGGATCGCTTGCGCGGCGTCCCCCCGGTCGGCGTAAAGGTTTCCGATGTTCGTAAAGGTGATTCCGAGACGGGCGTAATCTTCTTTTTGCCGAAGGATCTCCACCGCCTTTTTGTAGTAGACGACCGCCTGGTCGATCTGGCCGGTGGCGCCGTAAACATTTCCGATGTTCCCGTAGAGATCGGCCCAAAGGTCGGAGTCGCCTCGAACCAGATCAAGCGCCTTCTGGTAGCAGAGCAGCGCCTTCGCATAATCTCCCCGGGAAAAGGCGCTGTTCCCCTGTTGTAAAAATTTGGTCGCGTTCATCCGTCCCTCGCATCGAGCGGTACAGTATCTCTCTTATCCCGTTCGAGATCAACTCTCCACAAAAGATGTTGGGGCGCTGCCCCAAGCCCCGCCGCGGGGGTGTTTCGCCACACCCCCTTCGGATTCCCCGGGACGCTGGGGGGCGCCCCCCCTAGACCCCCACGGTCAGACGCTGCAGCGACCGCGGAAGAACACCGACGGACTGCCGCATCGGCTGACCTTATATGGTCGATAATACATCTGATTGGATGAAATAGACGCGGGAACGCTTTTAGGAGCTAAAGGGACTCCAACGCGCAGGATCAGCTAAGATATATCTTGTGGAAGGGGAGTTATTCTTAATCGATGGCGCCGCGGCGCTGGACGATGATCTCTTTGATGACGGTGACCGGGGAGAGGTGGAGCAGGTCGATGATGATTTTTCCGATGTCCTCCGGCGGAATCATCTCCTCCGCGGGGACCGAGGCGCCGGCCACCATCGGGGTGGCGACAAAGCCGGGGCAGATCGCGGTGGCCCGGATATGATGTTCGACCGCCTCCGCAAGGAGACTCTCGGTCAGCCCCACCACACCGAACTTCGAGGCCGAGTAGGCGGCCATCCCCCCCATTCCTTCTTTCCCGGCCATCGAGGAGATGTTCACGATGTACCCGGAGCGCTGCCGTTTCATCACCGGCAGAACGGCCTTCGTGCAAAGGAAGGTCCCTTTCAGATTGATCCCCAGTATCCGATCCCAGTCGGCCTCGCTGGTCTCCTCGATGGAGGCCCATTGACCGACCCCGGCGTTGTTGACCAGCAGATCGATCCGGGTCCACTTGTCGACCGTCTCTCGGACCATTACTTCGACCTGAGACGCTACGGCGACATCCGTTGGGACCGCAATGACGCGATCCTCCCCCCGCGCTTCTTTCTTTAACTCCGCCAGGGCGCGGGAGAGTTTCTCTTTATTCCGGGCGGCAATCGCCACCCGCATCCCTTCGGAGAGGGCCGTCCGGGCGACGGCCAACCCGATCCCGCTGCTCCCCCCGGTAACGATGGCGACTTGATCTTTGAGATGCGACATGATTCTCATTCTGCCACTGAACGAATCCAAGAGTCAAATCAGTCCCGCCCCAACCCTTTCTGTCAATGGTCCCGCCCTCCGACCGTTCGTTCCCTCCCTAACTATTGACTGATGAAGAAGAGCAGTGGTAAAATCGGCGCCGGAGGTTACGCTTTATAGCGCGCCAGCGAACGATGCTTTTCGATCCCAAGACCTTTTTCACCATCGTCGGCAGCGAAAAAATAATTCTGAAGGTCAAAAAGAACCGAGTCTTCTTATCGCAAGCAGAATTCAACTAATATTGCGATGCTGTTCGTTTTCGACGTCGTTCTAAGCGGATAAGGTGGTTCGGCTCTTATGGCCATGGGGGGAAGCGTTATGGTGACTATCGTGCTGGCGGATGACCATGCCATCGTGAGACATGGGCTGCGCACTTTGTTGGAATCAGATCCACAATTTAAAGTCGTGGGGGAAGCGGCGGATGGGCGCGAGGCGATCGAACTGGTCAAGCGGCGGAAGCCGACGGTGTTGATCGCCGACCTGATGATGCCCGGCCTGAACGGTCTGGAAACCACACGAAAGGTCTTACGCCTGAAATCAAAGACTCGCGTGATCGTCCTTTCGATGTACCGGAATGAGGCGTATGTGTTGGAAGCACTGAAAATCGGCGCGGCGGGTTATATCGCCAAGGAGTCCGGCGGAGCCGAGCTCTTCCAGGCCATACGCGAAGTCGTGGCCGGCCGGCGTTACCTGAGTCCCATCATTTCCGACGCGGCCGTTAACTCCTATTCTTCCATGGGAACCATTCTGAAAAAGGCGCCGGCCGGTTCGCCGGACCCCTATGACATACTGACAGCCCGCGAGCGAAAGGTGCTGCAGCTCATCGTGGAGGGGGCGACCCATCGTGATATGGGCGCCCGACTGAAGACCGGTTCCCGCACTGTCGAAATCCAGCGCGCTGCCTTGATGCGGAAGTTGGGCCTCAACACCCGCCGTAAACTGATCCTCTATGCACTGCAGCGCGGGGTCGCACCCGGGCACGAGCCAAAGCCG